>JAUVWM010000031.1 GCA_030604105.1 Dehalococcoidaceae bacterium | reverse complement strand
AGCGGAGGGATGGATAGCAGCGTCATCAACTACTTGGCCAGCAAGGCATACAGGGAGAAATTGGGACAGAGTGCCAGACTGAAGACCTTTGCCCTGGGGGTGGGGGAGAGCGAGGACATCCACTGTGCCCGCCTTGTTGCCAGCCACATTGGCTCCGAACACCACGAGCTCATCGTGGGCCTGGAGCAGATCCTCGAGGCTCTGCCGGAGGTAATTTACTACCTGGAGTCCTTTGACCCCTCTCTGGTAAGAAGCGCGGTTCCCAACTATCTCATCTCCCGCCATGCCAAAGAGCAAGGCATCCAGGTACTGCTCTCCGGTGAGGGAGGCGACGAGGTGTTCTGCGGGTACAAATATCTGGGGCACTGCGCCACCGAAGACTTGTTCGCCAAACAGATGGAATGCATTGGTCTCTTGCACAATAATGCCTCGTTGCGCCTGGACCGTATGAATCTGTGCAACTCTGTGCGCGTGGTGGCTCCATTGATATCCGGGGAATTGCTACAGTACTCCATGGCGATACCTCCTCAATATAAACAAAAGCCTGAGGGAAGCCGGAAAATAGAGAAGTGGATTTTCCGCAAAGCGTATGAAAGCCTGCTGCCCGAATCCATAGTGTGGCGGAGCAAGCAGGAATTCTCTCAGGGCTCCGGCTCTGCCCAGGTGCTGCCGGCGTACTTTGAGGAACAGACCACAGACCATGAGCTGGCCGAGGCACAGGCGAGGTACCCCATGATCCGCAGCAAGGAGGAGCTCCACTACTTCCGCCTTTTCACCGAGCGTTTTGGCGCCGATCATGCCGTGGAAACCGTAGGCCAATGGATCTTCCTGTAAGGGGCATACGCTGATCCTCACAGCGGGGTTCTGATGGAGGAGCTGGGCAGCCTAAAGCGATTTTCGCCAGGCCGAGTTGGAGGAAGGCATTACCCAGGTTGTGGCGGTCTCGATGTGGCTCTTCTGTTATTTACCTTTCCTCTTCTTTAGCGCCTTGATAACTACATTTTGATACCACTGAGCCAGCCCTTTACCGCTTATTCGGTATTTCCTCCGCTCCTTCTTGGTTGCCCTTCGATTCAGTTTGTTCTTAGTGGGCTCTTCTTCCATCGCCATCAGAATGGGGAACACTCCAATCCTCTGCTGATTCTCATATTCGCTCTCATCCCTGCCCTTATTATACCCGGCGTCTGAAGATTGAACAAACCGCTGTAGCTTCATAAAAGAGGGCTGCCTCGAGGCAGCCCTCTCTCTGATTGAGCTATATGGTGGCTCTAAGGCGTGGAGTGGTAGCCGATGGCCGTGTCCTTCAGCTGCTCATCGGTCTTGACCGAGGCTGAGCCGCCGGTGCGGTGACACGATTTGCAGGCGAAGTCCAGGGAGACCTGCGATATGGCGGTTGTGCCATCCTCCGAGAACTGGGAAGTGGCGTATGGGTCTATGGCCCAGAGGTGGGTCCGTATATCGCCGGTGTAGGCATCGGCATCACCCCAGGCGCTCTTGGTGATACGGGGCATATGGCAGTCGATGCAGTCCACCATCTGCTTCATAACCACCGATGCCTGGAAGTCTGCCTGCTGGAAGTGACAGGACTGGCATTCCACCTTGACGGTAGCGGTGTCTGTCTCGCGTCCCTGAATGACGCCCTTGTGCGGGTCGTGGCAGGCCACGCAGCTCGTCCGTTTTATCGTCTATGGTTTGGAGAAACTCTCGCTCGGTTTCCTCATCCCAGGAGACATCTTGACGAAGCAGCGAGCTGGAGTAACCCTTGATGGAGGTGAGCGGAGTCCGTAGCTCGTGGGAGACTGAGGAGATAAACTGAGACTTCAATCGATCCGCTTCGCGAAGTGCCCTCGCCTCCTCTGCCTCTTTGGCCAGCTGGGCCCTGTCAACGGCCAGGGCAATATCATCGGCTATAGCTTGGAGAAGGCTGATGTCTGACTCCGAGAAAGCTCTATCTCGAGAGCTTACCATGATGATGCTTCCAATGCATTGGTCCTTGCAAACCACCGGGGCACAGATGGCGCTTTGAGCTTGGGAGCGGACGGCATCCGACTGGAGAAAGGCGGCGCACATCTCCTTGGCCAGACCCTTTATCTCCTCATCCACCTGCTCCGGTATCGAGCATGGTAGAGCCTCACCGCCGGAGGTGGAAACGGGCTGGGAAAGGGATGCGGCGTTTAACCCGGCGACAGACTGCACCACTGGCTCATCCTGGTCGGCACTCTGGAGAAGCAGGGCTCCACCTTCTGCGCCTGGGATAACCTCTACCGCCTTGGCCACCACGGCATCGAGGAGGCTGGATAGGTCACGGGCGGAGGTTAGAATCCCGGACACGGCAAGCAGCGAGGAGAGTTCCCTGGTCCTTTGCTCCAGCTCGTCATAGTAGGTCTTCAGTTTCGTCCTCATGCCATCGAAGGTCCGGGCCAAAGTGCCGATCTCATCCTTGCCTAGGGCGGTGACGGGAGTGACCAGGTCTCCGTCGGCTATCCTTTCGGAAGCGGCGCTGAGAGTCCTGATGCGCTTTACGATGTCTCGCGTGGTTATGGCCACGAAGAGGAGAGCGATTGCCAGTAACCCCCCTCCTGCGAAAAGCAGCCTTTGGCGTAACTCGCGGGTGGGGGCCAGGGCTTCATCCTCCGACTGGCGGATGACAACCCCCCAGGGGACCCGGGAAAGGGGAGCGAAGGCCAACACGTCCTTCTTTTCCACTTGTCGCCCGGCTTCATGGCAGGTATGACATGTGCCGACGGTTGGCTCGCCAGCACTGATCAGTTCCGCAAAGCGATCAGGATGGTCGCTCTTCTCGAATGGGGCAAGCTCACGGCCAGGCTTGGTCCTGGCGATGACGATTCCCTTCTGGTCTACGATCTCAACATAGCCCGTCTGGCCCAATTTTATGGGCTGGATGAAACCGCCGATGCTCGATTGAGCCAGGTCAATGGCCACCACCAGTGCACCTGTGGCCCCCTGTTGCCCTTCTTTGGTGGCACTGGTGAGGAGGATTGCCGGGGTCTGGGTCACCGGCGCTGAAACAAGCCCGGAGGTAGAAGCCTCACCGCTTTCCAGAGTCTGGCTCACGCTGGAATAGGTGGACATGTCAACATCTGCCAGCTCTGGATACCCGGACTTGCTCCACATAACCCGTCCTTCTTTGTCGAGGACGAAGATATTGAGGGTGGAGATTGACATCCGGGAATACGTATCCTCAAGGGTCTTTATCTGCGGGTCAATTTCTCCCCCTACGCCATCGATCTCTATCGTCCGGGCAGTATTCTTCAGCTCATTCAGAGCGTTTCCCAGCACCTCGTCTGTGTAGTCGGCTATCAGGTGTGTGGTGGTCAGCCGTTCGTCCAGCATGGCGTCCGTGCTCTGGTCAAGGGCTTGCATGCTCAGCACCCAGAACACGCCAACGCCTGCCAGTATCCCGACCGCAGCCATGAAAGCGATCTTTTTTCCCAGACTTGGTTTGGTCAGGAAAGACACCCCGCATGCCTCCCAGGGGAGAACAGCTTACTGCCCTCCAAAACAGGGGAATGTTGTCTATGGCCCCTATCGTTCATCATTATAGGAGCCTTGAACCTCGGAGACAAGTCGAGCGGGGGCAACTGCGTAAGCTGGAGCTCGCAGGTATTAGCGCCTCAGAACGAGTTCGAGCCCCCAAGGATTGAGGACGTGTGGCTTTGTGGCAGGGGCAGGAGTGGGAGGGAAGGGGCAGTACCACTGGAGAGGCAGGTGGTGGACCATCATTACATCCAAGCCCAAAATGTCCCACTTTTGCAGACGACATGCGGTTATTTGTGAGCCACCACCCATTCACCTGAAGTAACCGCTGCCAATTCCCGGCCCATAATAACACACAAGGTTAAACTAAACAGGATTAAACCAACAACCATTCCAGGAAACCAAAGCCAAGCACTTGTTGTCCACGGCGAGGCGATAACTGCAAGCAAACAAACAATGCCAATGGTACCGACGGGATATGCCTGCCTGCGAAATTCGCCCATTTCGGAGTTCCTTGGAGCAAAGCAGCCAAACAGGTCTGCTGACTCAAGGTCCTCTCCTGCAGTAGGGGCATAGCACTTTTCGGTTCTGTATCGCTTGCAATCTGAGCATCTCACAGCTCCATATTCTCAGCCCTGGAGCTTGAAGAGCCACCCATGCCAGCCCCCATTTCCCCTAGGTGCTGACACCAATTTCTCCCTTAATCCCGACGATGTATATGTGAAATCCGGGGAATAAATAGAAAAACCCCACGTATAACAAAGGCAACCAATTAAATATAGATGTGATTGATGAGGCTGACGTAGCTGACTTCTTATCGCAGATAGGCTTGGGGTCAATAATGGAGGCCGGTGGAGCCCGAGGGATGTCACCCCGGCCTACTTCGGCCTTCTCCTGTACATGAAGGAGATGGTGACCAAGGCCACTGTCTCATCATTCTGGTTCTTAACTGTGTTCTTGAAGGCGATGATCCCCCGATCCGGCTTGGTCTTGCTTTCCCTCTTGTCGACAACCTCGATCTCAGCGTAGAGGGTATCGCCGGGATAAACTGGCGCCGGCAGGGTATACTCGCCCCTGAGATGAGCGATGATCATGCCCTGGATGGGAAGGGCCTGGTACATGAATCCGCCGAGCAGACAAAGGGTGCCCAGGCCGTGCATGATCCTCCGCTTGAAGCCGCACGCCTGGGCATAAGCATCGTCCATGTGTATCGGATAGTAATCCCCGCCCAGCCCGGCGAACATCGCTATTTCGGCGTCGGTGACCAATCTTGAGGGGGAGACCCACTTCTCCCCGACCTCGAACTCCTCCAGATACTTGCCCAGCTTAACGCCTTCCCTCATTGGTAGGAGCCTCCTTGCATGTTGATCGTTGCCGCTGCCGGGTTGCCCCTCTCCCCTAACTACCTGTTTATACCTCTAATAGCCATGGGCTTGATGCAGGAGCGCCAGCCCTCGTTCACTGAGCAGCAGCTGCCAGCTGTGGGCAAGTCTGGAGGCAATGACCTCCGACAACTGTCTCATTACCTTATAGCCCATAATAGGGTCTGAGTCCATCAACTCCAGTAGTTGGATGCCGTCCATGGCAATGACCTTGCATCTATCTATCGCCTGGGCGGAGAGGGTAAGGGTGTGGGGTTCCACTAGCGCTGACCAGCCGAAGACCTCACCTTTGGCGATGACAGCGACGGTTGCCTGTGGCGACCGACCGTGCTCTGGGCGAGGGCCGATTCCCATCTCCAGAATGACTTTGCCCTCCTCCAGGACATAAAGGCTTTGGCCACGGTCACCTTGTCTGAAGATGGACTGTCCTGCTTCATAGATTTGCTCCCCTGAAATAGAGGCAATCTTGTGCACCTGCTCAGTGCTCAGTCCTTGGAAAACGTGGCTAGTTTGGATGATATCCAGCTTCGGCATTTTTGACCTCCTGGTTCGCCTTTTCCCCACCAGATGTCCGATTGGTCATACACAGGCTGCGACTCTGTGTGCCCCGTGCTATCTGGAACTACCCATATCAACTTCCTGTAATCTACACGTAGAGATAAACTTTGTCAATGTCAGCGGAACCTGCTTCCGAAGGCTACCTTTGGTTCTTGCTCGGGCCTGGCGCTGCTGCCGGCTGCAATTCCTGGCGGAAATATCGCCGCTGGAAGTAGAGAGACACGTTTACCAGGCTGATGAGGGCCGGCACCTCCACCAATGGCCCGATGACCGCGGCGAAGGCCTGCCCCGAACCAATGCCGAACACTGCTATGGCCACCGCGATGGCCAGCTCGAAATTGTTGCTGGCAGCGGTGAAGGCGATGGTTGCTGTCTGGGAATAGTCGGCGCCGATCCTCTTGCCCATATAGAACGAGACAAGGAACATCATGACGAAGTAGATCAGCAGCGGTATGGCGATGCGGACCACATCCAGGGGCAGCTCCACGATGATCTCACCCTTGAGGGAGAACATCACCACGATGGTGAACAGAAGAGCAACCAGGGTTATGGGGCTGATCCTGGGGATGAACCTGTGCTCATACCATTCCCGCCCCTTACGCTTGATGAGCACAAAGCGGGTGATCATGCCTCCGAAGAAGGGAATACCCAGATAAATAAGTACGCTCCCGGCTATCTGGCCGATGGTGACGTTGACCGCTGCACCCTCAAGTCCAAACCACCCCGGCAGCACCGTTATGAAGATATAGGCATACACGGAGTAGAATGCTATCTGAAAGATCGAGTTGAAGGCCACCAGCCCGGCGGCATACTCGGTGTCACCCCTGGCCAGCTCATTCCAGACGATGACCATGGCTATGCAGCGGGCAAGGCCAATCATGATCAGCCCTACCATGTAATCGGGATAGGCCCGCAGAAAGATGATAGCCAGGAAGAACATGAGCACCGGGCCGATAAGCCAGTTCTGTATCAGTGACAATCCCAGCACCCGCCAGTTGCGGAATACCGGGCCCAGCCCCTCGTACCTGACCTTAGCCAGCGGCGGGTACATCATGAGGATGAGCCCTATAGCTATGGGGATGGAGGTGGTGCCCACCTGGAAGAGGGTGATGAAATCGGCGACTTTGGGGATAAAGTACCCCAGACCTACCCCCAGACCCATCGCCAGGAATATCCAGAGCGTCAGGAAACGGTCCAGTATGGCAACCCTGCGCAGCAAGGCCCTTGGCTGTGCATTGCTCATAATGCTTCCTCAAGTTGCAGGTGGAGACTCAAAAGCGGCATCTGTTTGTCTCTCTCAGGGGATAGTCCGCTAAGACGTCGAGCCTGCCCTGGAGAGGTCGATCGGGATTCGCATGGCCTCCTTCCCTAAATGCGCACTAACGCATCTAACCGACCCCAAAAAAAGCGTTACTTCATCGCCTGCTGGCCACAGCCTGGGCCGACGCGCTCAGCTTTCCTGAGGCGCCCCCTATCCAGGGCCACCACCTCATTTCCTTCCAGCGCCTTCCTTACAGCATCGACCAGATAGGGGAGGTATTCCTTCATTCCCTCCTGGTCTATCGAGTAGAGCGACCACAGGCCGTCTTTCCTCAACTTGAGGAACCCAGCGTCATACAGGGCGCTCAGGTTACGCGAGGCCCGCGTCTGTGAGATGTCCAGCGCCTGCATGACCTCGCATACACAGCACTCCCTCTCCAGAAGCAGGTTCAGGATCCTGAGCCTGGTTTCGTCGGATAGGGCCTTGAAAGCTTTGACCAATTCACGCATAGACGGCTCTTGAGCTTATATGCGCATTTTCGCTTATAGCTTAGCGCATCTCGGCCGCTCTGTCAACTGGGGGCGATTGGCCTCGGCCTGGCAATAGCCAAGGCGCTGGTGGAGAGGCAGGGCGGCGCTGTCAGGGTGGAAGGCCAGGTCGGGAAGGGCACTGTGTTTAGGGCCAAACCCCAACGTCCGTGTGGCTCTATTTTACAATGGGCAATCCTTCCGCTTCCCACTGAAGGATCCCACCCAACATATTGTAAACTTCCCCGAAGCCAAGCCCTTTCATTATGTCTAGAGCCGAGGCCGAACGGCGTCCGGTCCGGCAGTAAATGAGGTACGTTTTGTCCTTATCAAGTCTATTGATCTCGTCGGTGAAGGTTGCCGAATAGTAATCCGAATTGATTGCGGTTCGGATGTATCCATTTGCATATTCCTCTGCGGTTCGAACGTCGATGATTGCAAAATCCGGATTCCCTTGATTATCTTGGATCAAAGCATATGCTTGGCCAATCGCGATATCTTCAATTATCTGGGGCGCTGGCGTGGGCGTTGGGCTGGATTCTTGCTGACAGGCCGGACCAAGCAGGGCCACCAGAATGACTATGGCTATGGCTGATGTGGCAGATAAACGCCGGCACATGCTCCTTGCCTCGTTCAGAGGGTCTATTTTACCCCTTCTCTTGCCCGGTCAATAGTTCCCCCGTGGCAGCGGCGCCGGGCATGGGAAATCAACTGGCAGGGGCAAACGTCAATCTTGTCCGCGAAAAGCGTGGGCCTAGAGGAAGGACCATCGGGGTCCCCGTCGATGTTCCTCGAGCGCCTTATCCCGCAGCGTCTTCAGAGATGCCCTGAGGCTGTCGCGTTCTTTGGGGGAGAGGTGGGACATGATCCTGCGAAGGGGCTTCATCTCCCTTGACCGCCGGTAGACTTCCTCACCTTTCTCCGTGAGTGTCACCCTTATCACGTTCTTTCTCTCCAGGTCCTTTGCCCTTTTCAGCAGGCCCTGCTTCTCCATGCGCTGCAGCAGCCCGGACACCGTATGAGGCTCCCTGAAAAGCCAACGCGATATGTGAGCCGGGGTTACTGGCCCCTTGGTGGCCTTCACGATGCCCAGGACCGCAGCGTGCATCATTGAGATGCCAATTGGTCTCAGTTCATCCTCCCTGGCCCTCTCCATTGCGTGAGCAGCCTGGTTCAATAGCCCCCACAGTTCGTAGTCTTGATCTCTGGCTGCGTTAGTCTCCATTGTCGCTCCCCTAATAGATTTCCACGTATTTTACCATGAAAATATATCTTACCACAAGCAGTCCGATTTGAACATCCTGCAAGGTGGCTTGACGAGATTTAGAGCCGCTGCCTGCGGCGAAGGGGCAGCCTTTCGCGGGCAAGGAACTTGACATCTCCTGGCGCGCGAGTATAATAACTGCACCCACAGGATTGTGGTCCACTTGGCCCCCTTGCAGTGATCCACTTGGCCCCTGCCAGGGCAGGGACCCCGCTCACAGGGCAAAGCGCCCTGTCCTCAACGTAGCGCCGTAGACGGGGAGCAGATCGGCGTCAGCGTCCACACACAGGCCGGGCCTGTGCCCCGGAACGCCGGGCAAGCAGAGGGCTTTGCTGGCGTGATTGGAACCCCGGTCAAGGGAAGGGTGGGGCTGTAGATGGAGGAGCAGGACAGCCGGCAACTGGGCCTGGGTGACCTTGCCCCCGTGCCTCCGGGAAGCCATATCGCCTACTTCTATGAGAGCCGCGAGGACCTCCTCCAGGCGGTCATCCCCTTCCTTAAAGCGGGGCTGGAGGCGGGGGAATGCTGCCTCTGGGTGCCTACGCCCGCCCTCACCGTTGACCAGGCCCGTGAAGCACTGGCCCAGGCCATACCCGGCCTGGCACAGTTCCTCGACAGTGGCCAGCTCTCCATCCTCGGCCATACAGAGGTGTACACCAGGGGGGAAGGCTTCGACCCTGAGCGGGTCATGCATGGGTGGCTGGAGAGGGAGGCCGAGGCCCTGAGCCGGGGGTACCGTGGCCTGCGGGTAAGCGGCGGCCCCGGCTGGCTGGAAAGGGGCGATTGGGCATCCTGGACAAGCTACGAGAGGGCTGTCGATGAGGTTCTGGACCAGCACCGGATCATCGCTCTTTGCACCTACGACCCGGGGCAGTGGTCGCCTGACGAGATCGCCCAGGCAGTCAACAGCCACCACTGTACCCTGGCCAGGAAAGCCGGCAGGTGGCAGCTAACCCAACCCCTCTCCAGTGTCCGGAAGGCCAGAGAGCTGGAAAGAGCCGTGCAACGGCTGTCCGTCCTGTACGGGCTGACCTCCGTGTGCACGGAGACGCTGGAGCCACGTCCCCTGCTGGAGCATGGCCTGCGGGAGATATTGAAGCTGCCCGGCCTGGAGGCCAGGGGCGCTATTTTCCTGATAAATGGCGCTGGAACAGGTCTCTCCCTGGCGGCCCACCAGGGCCTCAACCCGGAGTTCGCCGAGGCCGAGAGCCAGGTTCCAATGGGCGAATGCCTGTGCGGTCTCAGCGCCCAGAGGGGCAGGCTCATCGTCAGTGCCAGCGCCGTGGAGGACGAGCGTCACACCAGAATGCGCCACCAGCCCGACCACTCGCACATAATACTGCCCCTGATGCGCGGCCACAATGTGCTGGGAGTGCTCTGCCTCTACCCTGTTCCCCCTGGACTCGAGGACCTTGATATCGAGCTTCTGCAGAGCGCCGCTCAAGAGCTGTCGGTGGGCCTGGAAAGGGCCCAGCTATTTGAGAGAATGAGCGAGCTATCGATAACCGATGATCTGACAGGTCTGTACAATCGCCGCCACTTCCATGAAGCGCTTGAGACCGAGATACAGCGCACCCAGCGCTATGGTCGCTCTTTCTCCCTGGTAATGCTCGACCTTGACGGGTTCAAGGAATACAACGATAAGTTTGGGCATGCCAGTGGCGACGTTGTCCTGAAATCCTTTGCCCAGGCGCTCAGGTCAGCTTTGAGGAAGAGCGATATGGCTTTCCGCTATGGCGGCGATGAGTTGACCATCATCCTGCCGGCAACGGATGCCGATAGAGCCGGGAAGATTATACGCCGTGTCAGATCGAGATGGCTGGGAGCGCCTGAAGCGCAATATCCCGCTCCGGAAACTCCTCTCGGGTTCAGTGCTGGAATCGCTCAGTTCCCTGAGAACGCTGAAACGGTGGATGGCCTGATATTCCTCACCGACATTGCCCTTTACCAATCCAAGAGAGAGGGAGGAAGCAGCGCCATGTTGGCATCTGATTTGAGGACGCTTTTGCCGGAGGTTCTGGGCTGGGCAACGCTGGAGCAGGTCTATGCCCTGGCGATTACGGTGGATGGCAGAGACCCGCATACCCCCGGCCACTCCAAGAGGGTAGCCACCGCGTCGGAGATGGTAGGCAAGGCTATCGGGGTATCGCAGAAGGAGCTGGCGGACCTGCACGTTGCTTCTCTCCTGCACGATATTGGCAAGGTGAGTATCGCTGACTCGATACTGACCAAGCCGGGCGAGCTGACAGGAGATGAATGGGAGCTTCTCAGAAGTCACTCTGCTGAAGGGGCAAGGATAGTCGGCCATGTTACGGGGCTGGCGGTATTGGCCCCCATGATCCTGCACCACCACGAGCGGTATGACGGGACGGGATACCCGGACGGATTGAAGGGTCAGGATATACCCCTTGGCGCCAGGATCATAGGCGTGGCCGATGCCTATGACACTATGACCACGCCGCGTCCATACAGGTATGTCATGTCTCGGGATGAGGCTCTTGGGGAGCTGAGACGATGTTCAGGCGCCCAGATTGACCCTGAGTTTATTGAGGCGTTCTGCAGGGCCATTGGGGAGGCTGCGAGTCAGGAGTAGACATATCGGTCCACAGTGCGCAATCCCTATCCTAGTTGGCGGCTCCCGTGGCAAGATAGCTTCGAAAGCCCCCTGTGTAGCTTTCATGGGGGGCTGGCTGCGGCAGCCGGCTTCGCGCTTGCGGAGGCATTGACAGCCAGCGAGCCGGGGGGTAGCATGGCCGCACCGTTGATGCGGGAAATCCCGACTGAAGAAAGGAGGCGGTGAAATGCAGGAACCAAGGCTCGACCCCAAGAAGATGGCGCTCATCCTGATTCACATGCAGAACGACGTTATAAACGCAGAGGACCCACCTTACAACGAGCTGACCAGAAGGGTCAGGGAGGCAGGTGTTATCCAGAACTCGGCCCGGGCGGCAGCAGGGATGCGCCAGGCAGGCATCCCCGTCATGCATGTCAAGGCCGGCACGCGACCCGAGTTAGAGGAGGCACGAACTCAACTTATCACCGATGCGGCACTGGCGGGGACGTGGTCACCAAGGGGAAAAAGGGTGATGGTCGAGGGAACCCCAGGGGCAGAGATCGTGGCTGAGCTGAAGCCCATGCCGCAGGACTACGTTATGGTCAACTATGGGGGGAGCGCCTTCTGCGGCACCCCGTTGGAGATAATCCTGCGCCGCCTGGGATTGGATACCCTGGTCGTTGGTGGGGTCGGTACTCGGATGGCTGTTGAGACTACGGTCCGGGATGCGGCCGATAGAGACTTCCATGTCATCGTGCTCAGCGATTGCTGCACCACCTTGACCCAGGAGTCGCACGATTATCCCATCCAGAAGGTTTTTCCCCTGATGGCTCGGGTAAGGACCACTGACCAGGTGCTGAAGCTGATAAGT
>JAUVWM010000109.1 GCA_030604105.1 Dehalococcoidaceae bacterium | reverse complement strand
GTGCCGCGCCTATCCCCAGGCCCCCGAGAGCGTGCACCTGGCCGATTTTCCTCAGGCTGACGAGGCGAAGATCGATGAGGCGCTGGCGGATAAAATGCGGCTGGCTATGAAGATATCAAGCCTGGGCAGATCGGCTCGCAGCAAGGCTGGCATAAGCGTGCGCCAGCCCGTGGCTCCGTCGGGTGTTTGGTTTGAATCGCCTCTTGAGGCCGACGTATTTAGTGAGATTGCGAGCTTGGCCGCGCAGGAGATCAATACTAAATCCATCAATGTTGTCACGGTGGGGGAAATCAGGGAGATGCTCAAGGACCCGCGCTATGTGGGGGCAGAGGAGCCGGGCTATGCTTTTGCCATCGACACCGAGATTACCCCCGAGCTCGCCGCTGAGGGCATGGCCAGGGAGCTGGTGCGCCGCGTGCAGACCATGCGCCGCTCTGCGGGCTTTAACATCGCCGACCATATCATCACCTACTATCAGGGGGAGGCCTCCATCGCGCAGATAATACGTGATCAGGCCGGCTACATCAAGCAGGAGACGCTGTCCCGAGAGCTCGTTGAGGGTGTCCCTGAGGATTGTTATAGCGAGAGACACCGCATCGGCGGCAAGGAGATATGGCTGGGGGTAAAGGTCACCTGACCAGACTCAGCCTGGCCATCTCTTGGAGGCTGCGAGGCCATTTCTCCAGGGTGAGCTGGGCCGTGCGGCTTTCTCCATCCCGGACAAAGCTGACTTCCACCACATCACCTGTCTCGTGTTTCCTTATAGCCCTTTGCAGCTGCTCCACCGTGGTGACGTCTTCTCTGCCCAAGGTTACGATAACGTCGTTTCTCTTCAGCCCTGCTTTGTGTGCCGAGTAGTCCCGATAGACCCCGGCAATCAGGACCCCCGTTTTGGCCTGAAGACCCAGCTCAGAGGCGATAGCCGGGGTAAGAGTCTCGGCGGCAATCCCCAGCCATGGCCAGATAACCTCCCGGTGTTCGACCAGATCTTCCTTCACCGGGACAGCCGTGGCGGCGCTTATGGCGAAGCCCAGATTCTCCGCTCCCCCGGCAATTGCCGTGTTGATGCCAATCACCTCGCCGGCCAGGTTTACCAGCGGCCCCCCGCTATTGCCGGGGTTGATGGCAGCGTCGGTCTGGATAAGATCGTGGAGGACTACGCCGTTGGGCTCGGTGATGGAGCGCCCCAGGGCACTGACAATGCCCAAAGTCACCGTGGGCCCTCCGGGAAGGTTCAGGGCGTTGCCGGTGGCTATCACCCATTCTCCGATGTCCAGGTTCTGGGAGCTGCCGAAGGTGGCTGTGGGCAGGGCCTCGGCTTTGATCTTGATTACTGCCAGATCGGTGAGGGGGTCGGTACCCCATATCTTGGCCTCGAAGGTCTCCCCGTCGCGAAGGATGGCCGTTATCTTCTCGGCGTCCTCGATTACGTGGTTATTGGTCAGGATGTGGCCTTCGGGCGTGATAATGATCCCGGTGCCGGCCCCGGTGCGGTTGACGGCCCGGGAGAAGAAGGAATACTCCACCCACTCGGTAAGGATGGTGACCACCGACGGGCTGACCTTGTCCACGACCTGGGTGACTGCGGGCAGGCTGGACAGGGGCGGGCTGGGGGTGGGCGGTGGCGTCGAGGTGGGGGTAGGGGTGGGAGAGGGTGTCCTATCCTCGGCAGTGGACTCGCTGCAACCCGCGCTCACCGTCACCAGCGCCGCAATCAGTGACATAACGATGATACAGTAAGCTGCTCTCTTCATTTGTCTAACCTGTGCCTTAGCTCTTGGATGAAAGCCCCCAGAGGGGCAAGGTCATCGCCTTTGCCGATTAGCTGGAGGAGGCGGCTGCCGATGATGACCCCGTCGGCCATTTGGGCGACGCGCTGCGCCTGCTCTGCGTTGGCGACGCCGAAGCCCACACACAGGGGTTGATGGGCTCTGCCTCTCACCCTGGTAACGAAGCTTTCCAGCTCTGGGGGCAGGGTATCCCGGGGCCCGGTGACCCCGGTGAGAGATACCAGATAGATAAATCCCCGGGCTCTGCGGGCTATCAGGTCTATGCGCTCGTCGCCGCTATTGGGGGCCAGGAGGTAGATCAGGTCAAGCCCGTATTTCTGGGTGGCGCTTTCCAGCTCCGCACCCTCGTCGGGGGGCAGGTCGGGGATAATGAGGCCGTCGACGCCTGCCTGGGCGCTGGCCTGGCAGAAGGGCTCCAGCCCCCGGCTCAGCACCGGATTATAGTAGCTCATGAACACTAAGGGGATGTCCACCCTTTGACGCAGCTGCTCGGCTAGCTTTAGACATGATGCCGGCGTCACCCCTTGCTCCAGCGCGTGGTAGCTCGCCTCCTGGATGGTGGTGCCATCGGCCAGGGGGTCGGAGAAGGGGATGCCCAGCTCCACCATGTCGCATCCCCACTGCGCGAGATGGGGGACTATCTTCAGGGTGGCCTCCGGGCTGGGATAGCCCACGGTCAGGTAAGCGATGAGTGCGCTGCGGCCTGGCTTGGCGAAGGCGGAGGCGATGCGGCTCATAGCTTCCCCCCCAGGGCTTCGGCCACGATATGGATGTCCTTGTCGCCACGCCCGGAGAGGTTGACCACTATGATGTGATCCCGGGGTAAATCGGGCGCTATCCTGGTCACATGATAAATGGCGTGGGCTGGCTCAAGCGCCGGGATTATCCCCTCGCTGGCGCTGAGGAGCTCGAAGGCCTCCACGGCCTGGCTATCGGTGACTGCCACGTAGCTGGCTCGACCGCTGTCCTTGAGATAGCTATGCTCCGGCCCCACCCCGGGGTAGTCCAGGCCGGGGGCGATGCTGTGGGTGGGCGATACCTGCCCCTCTCTATCCTGCAGGAGATACGATTTGGCCCCGTGGAGCACCCCCATCCTGCCCGCCACCAGGGAGGCGGCATGTTGCTCGCTCCCGAGGCCCCTGCCCGCCGCCTCCACCCCGGTAAGCTTTACCGAGGGATCGCCGATGAAGGGGTGGAATATGCCGATGGCATTGCTGCCCCCGCCTACGCAAGCTACGATATGATCGGGCAGGCGCTGGTAGCGCTCAAGCATTTGCTCCCGCGTCTCCTCGCCGATTATGGACTGGAAATGGCGCACTATCATGGGGTAGGGGTGGGGCCCCACGCATGAGCCCAGAAGATAATGGGTATCGCCGACGTTGGTCACCCAGTCGCGGATGGCCTCGTTTATGGCATCCTTCAGGGTGCGGCTGCCGGAGGATACCGGGCGCACCTCGGCCCCCAGCAGCTTCATTCGAAGCAGGTTGAGGGCCTGGCGGCGTATGTCCTCCTCGCCCATATACACGATACAGTCCAACCCCAGCCGGGCGCAGGCGGCGGCTGCGGCCACCCCGTGCTGGCCGGCGCCGGTCTCGGCCACTACCCGCCTCTTCCCCATTCGCAGCGCCAGCAGCCCCTGTCCCAGGGTATTGTTGATCTTGTGGGCCCCGGTGTGGGCCAGGTCCTCCCGTTTGAGCAGGATGGTGGCCCCGCCCAGTTTGGCCGATAGCTGGTGGGCATGGTACAGGGGGGTGGGGCGGCCGGCATAGTTATGGCAAAGCGCCTGGAACTCCTGCCAAAAGCTGGGATCGGCGCAGGCGTCGTTATAGGCTGCCTCCAGCTGGCTCAGGGCGGGCATCAGCACTTCGGGCACAAATTTGCCCCCGTATAGACCGAAATGTCCCTCTTTGTCCGGTAGCTTCAAGCTGTCTCCTCAGGCCTGCTTGGCCGCCTTCAAAAAGGCGTATAGTTTGTCATGGTCCTTCTTGCCCGGGCTGGCCTCTACCCCGCTGGAGGCGTCAACGGCATAGGGTTGAACCTGGGCGATGGCCTGGCGCACATTGGCTGGGGTTAGCCCGCCGGCCAGGATAATGGGCCTGATACGGGAAGCCTCTCGGGCTATACCCCAGTCGAAGGGCTTCCCGGTGCCCCCTTTTCGGTTCGCATCGTAGCTATCCAGGAGATAGGCGCTCACCTTGTAGGCGGGCAAGTCGGCCAGGATCGAGGCGTCTTCGACCCGAAAGGCCTTGATCACCCGGGGGAAGAGCGCCTGGCAATAGGCCGGGCTTTCCGAGCCGTGAAGCTGGGCCATGTCCAGGCCGCAGCTCGACATCGTCTCCTTAACCGCCTCCAGCGCGCTGTCGGCGAAGACTCCCACCTTGCAGATGAAGGGGGGAAGCTGAGCGATGATGCCTGAGGCCTGCTCCGGGCTTACTCGCCTGGGGCTGGGGGCAAATACGAAGCCCAGGGCATCTGCCCCCCACTCTATAGCGGCCAGGGCGTCTTCAGGATTGGTTATGCCGCAAATCTTGACCTTCACCATAGGATTATCCTGACCCGGGCCTATCTGGGGGAGGCGACCTCTGCCAGCAGCTCCCTGATCTTGGCTGCCGGGTCGGCGCTGGTCACCAGCATCTCACCTACCAGAATGGCATTTACCCCCGCCCTTCTCAGGCGCAAGACATCGGCCTGGGAGTGGATGCCGCTTTCGCTCACCACCGGGACATCGGGCGGGATCAGGGGCCGCAGCTTCGGGGTTGTCTCGAGGTCGACGCTGAAATCGGCCAGGTTGCGATTGTTTATGCCGATGATCCGTGCCCCACAGGCCAGGGCTCTTTCCACCTCCTCATGGTGGTGCACCTCGACCAGCGCGGACATGCCCAGGCTATGGGTCAATTCGATTAAGGCTGTTAGCTCCGATGGCGAAAGGATAGCGGCGATAAGCAGCACGGCATCGGCGGCGCAGCCCCGGGCCTCGTAAACCTGGTAGGGGTCGAGGATGAAGTCCTTTCGGAGCACGGGTAACTCTACGGCCTCTCTGGCCCCGGCCAGATCGGCCAGGCTTCCCCGGAAGAAGGCGGGCTCGGTGAGCACGGAGATAGCGGCGGCACCGCCCTGGGCATAAAGCTGGGCCAGTGCCGCGGCATCGAGGTCGGGGCTGAGCCAGCCCTTGGAGGGGGAAGCTCGCTTGATTTCGGCGATGAGCGCCAGACCTGGCTTTTGCAAAGCGGCCGCGAAGTCCCGCACTTCTTGGCACCGGGACACTTCGCGCTCAAGCTCGGTGAGGGGCTTTTGCCCCTTCCTCTCGGCGACCAGGTGCCGGGTTTGGGCCACAATTTCATCCAGAAACACGGCTCTCACCTAGGCTCTGACTGAATTGGACAAACTGCTCCAGTTTCTTGAGTGCCTGGCCGCTATCTATAGCTTGGGCTGCCATGCCCAGGCCATGCTCGAG
>JAUVWM010000113.1 GCA_030604105.1 Dehalococcoidaceae bacterium | reverse complement strand
GCACCCCACAGCTCTTCATGAGCGGCCAGTCGACCCAGGCCCGGGTGTGTATTGCCTGCCAGGCTAAGGATGACTTCGATGATTACCTCTTCGCTGACAAGAAGGCCACCATCTTCACCTTCACCCAGGACCTGTTGGCCGCTGCTGCCGATCCCCCCAATACCACGACCGTGGTCGATTTCGAGGGGGGCGGGCGAGGCATTTTCCAAATGACCGATCGCGAGCCCGAGGAGGTCAAGGTGGGCATGCCGGTGGAGATGAGCTTCAGGAAGCTCTATTTCGACCGAGGTATCCATAACTACTTCTGGAAAACACGCCCTGTAAGGGGCTAATCGCTAATATGGGGAGGAGATGATAATGCCAGGAAGTATCAAGGATAGGGTTGCCATCGTCGGCATGGGCTGTACCAAGTTCGGAGAGCACTGGGACAAGAGCGGCAACGATTTGGTCGTGGAGGCGGCCTATGAGGCCTTTGAGGATGCCGGGATTGAGGTCAAGGATATCCAGGCAGCCTGGGTGGGGCAAGTCCAATCAGGAATCACAGGACGCTGCCTCTCTGAGCCGCTAAGGCTCCAGTACATCCCCGTCACCAGGGTGGAAAATGCCTGCGCCACCGGGTCGGAGGCCCTGAGAAATGCCGCCTACGGAGTGGCCGCCGGGATATATGATGTCGTCCTGGCCCTGGGCTTCGAGAAGCTGAAAGACAGCGGGTGGAGCGGCCTGGGGGGGGCGGGCAGTGGCAGTCACGGGGTGACCCCGCTGTCCACAGCCCCGGGCAATTTTGCCATGCTGGCCACCAGGTACTTTGCCCGCTACGAGCTCAGCCCCCAAGAGGGCAAGGAGATGATCGGCAAGATCTCAGTGAAGAGCCACTATAACGGGAGCCTGAACCCCAAGGCCCACTTCCAGACGCCGATAACCCTGGAGCAAGTGCTCAATGCCCCCATGATCGCCTGGCCTCTGGGGCTGTTTGACTGCTGCGGGGTTAGCGATGGCGCCGCTGCCGCCATCCTGACCCGGGCCGATATGGCCAAGAGCTTCAGGCCCGACCCCGTCTATATCAAGGCGCTGGCCATTTGCACCGGCCCGGCTGAGGGCGCATATCGAACGGAATACGACTACACTCACGTGGAGGAAACCTACCGGGCAGGCCAGATGGCTTACGCCGAGGCCGGGGTAACCAACCCCCGCCAGGAGATAAGCATGGCCGAGGTCCATGACTGCTTCTCCATCACCGAGGCGGTTACCATGGAGGACCTTCAGTTCAGTCCCCGGGCGCAAGTAAGGGCTGATATTGACGCCGGCACCTTTGAGTTGGGAGGGCAATTGCCCGTCCAACCCGACGGTGGACTCAAGTGCTTTGGCCATCCAATTGGCGCCAGTGGCCTGAGGATGATATACGAAATGTACAAGCAGCTTCAGGGAAAGGCCGGTCCCCGCCAAATAAAGGACCCAAAGCTGGGGCTGACCCACAACCTGGGTGGTAACCCCCCGGGCTGTGTTATCAGCTGTAATATCGTAGGCCTGTGAGCCGAGGGCTAAGCAGTTCCCCGGTGCAGTCTTCCTAATAGGTAAGCCCCCTCTAAAGGGGCTTACCTATTCTTAAAGATAGCCAGGAACCGGTCTTCATACTCGGGGAATAGGGCCCAGCGGTCCAATTCCGCCTTCAACTCAAAGGGCTCGATCTCGCCCCGGCCGACCCGCTTGAAGAGCTCCTCGATCCTGATCCGGGCATCTTTGGGGACCCCTCCCCGGTCTATTACAAAAAGCCCTCTGCCCCTCAGCTCCATTATGTTGCTGCCCAGTGAGCTTCTGGTCAGCTCGTGAATGAACTTCATCAAGGAAACATCCCACATCGCATCAATGCCCTTGATGATGGTGGTAAGCGGGTCCCCTTCTCTATCTATCCTGTCGCCCAGTTTGTGGGCCACGGCAACTAGAGGCTCGGAGACGATGGTGAGTTCCCTGAGTTCATTCTCATAGCGATACATAAGTCCAGGCTCATGAGGCCCGTAGGCTTGGAGCAGCTGTCTGCCATACTCCCTGCCGTGCTCAAAGCCCCGGAAAAGATTGGCCAGATAGAAGGGGGTGACGATCCTCGGTCTTTCGGCGATCACCCTACCCTCCCGAACCACGGTTTCATCCCCGCTATCCATAAGCTCCCTGTAGAGCGGCTCGGTGACCAGATAATAGCGGATATTGGTAGTGCCGAAGGTAGCCAGGCTCCCTTTGGGAGGCCTCAACACCTCGGTATGCTCTATAGCGTATTGAATTCTTTCCTCGTCGGTATCCATGCAATCTATGGGCTGGCCAGTATTTCCTGCTTATACTCGTCCAGCAATTTATGGTATTGGGAATCCAGCTGGAGCAGGGTGCGGCGCCATTCCTCCTGAAACTGGGGCTGAGCCTCCACGTTGACCATCCCCCTGGCCGGGACGCCCATCTGCTGCTGCCTGAGCGCCTGCTCCAGCCTCTGCTCGAAATCCATCTTCAGGTCTTCGTAGGCCTGTTTCCTTTGCTGCTCCCCCTGCTGCTCGTAGTGCTCGAAAATGCGCCTCATCTTGCTGTACACATTCTCGATACCGGCTTTGTCGCTCTTCAACGCCTTGATACCTTCCATGGCCCTTTTGTTACTTTTTTTGACAGAATCGTTCCTGGGGATATCTATATTTCTAAGCAGTATCTCCTGAGCGCCCGCAATAACATGACGTCTTACATCTTCGTCATAGTTGCCCAGCTCGGCTACCAGGTTGCGCTCGTTCTTGAGGTATCCCAGGGCTATTTCCTGCCCCTGAGGAACATATTTCCATTTGTTGACATCCTCCTCCGAGGGCCTGCCCAACCTCTCCGCCTTTTCCATGGCAATCTCATAAGCGCTCTTCATCTCATCCATTGCGGCTCCCCTCTCCGTATCCCGGCACCTTTGTCTCACCAATTATACCAAAAACAAGGGTCCAGCTGTATCTCGCCCCAGAGGAGTTACAGGTATCGCTCAAACCAGTCCAGGCACAGAGCCACCACCTGCTCCAGATGTCGTGGCTCACTGAAGCTGTGGTCGGCCCCCTCTATTATCTCGAGCCGCTTCGGCTCATTGGCGTTATTATATAGCTCGCGGGCATTTTCCACCGGCACAACGTCATCCCGGCTGCCATGAACTATCAATATGGGACAGCCAAGCTCCCTTACGTTTCGGCACAGGTCATATCTCTTAATATCGGAGTAAAATCCGTCACCCAGCCTCATACCCGATTGAAGCTCCAGCCCCTTCCCCCCAGACCGCCGCCCCCGCAGTCTCATCAAGGGGCCACCGCAAGGCGTAGCCAGGATCGCCACAGCCTTTATCCTGGGGTCCCCGACCGCCAGGGCAACCATGCCACCGAAACTGGAGCCGATAACCCCTAACCTGCCAGCATCAATCCTTGTGGTCTCAACGAAGTCCAGGGCAGCCCTGAAGTCGGCGAGCCTGCCCGTGAGCTGCGCCTGCTCGAATCCCCCCTGGCTTCGCTCATCCCCCAGGCCACAGCCCCGATAGTTAAATCTCAAGAAGGCAAACCCCCGGTCATAAAGCGAGGATGCCAGTACCAGCCACTTGGTGCCCTCCTTGCTGCCCTCAAATCCGTGGGAGGTGAGGATGCAGGGCGCCGCCTCATGAGGCAGGTGGAGGTTGCCAAAAATCTTCAGGCCCTGGCTGTAGAACGTGACCGCTTTTTGCATTTTCTTTTCTGAACTCCCTTTTCTGAACTCCCCCCTCCCCTCCCGGAATTGCCGAATGATGTGACTAACTCTTGATAAGGCAGGTTATCAAATTTGAGCAGCTTCAACTGCGTATCTCTAAACAGCCAAGGGTTTTCACAGTAAGCGCTCGATATAATCAGTGCAAAAAAAGATTCAAAGGTGCAGCTCTATTACATCCCCATCCTCCAGGTGATGCCCCCTTTTTACCCGCTGCCCGTCATACTTCCCCGAGCCCCAAATTTGGGCGTATTTCAACTGATAGCGGAAGTCCTTATGTATGGACCCCGCCAAATCCTCGACGGTGCTCCCCTTTCTGAGCACCACAGGCTCAGCCAAATCCGCCTTGCCACCGGGAGCCTTGGTATATACCCGAATGATATCCAGCGTCCTATAGATTTCACTTCTCAACTCCTCCAGGCCAGTCCCCTCTTTGGCCGAGATGGAAACCATAGGGAATTCCCCGCCATATTGGGCCTCAAGCGCTCGGTAGCTCCGGCCTGAATCCCCCAGATCATTTTTATTGCCCACGATAAGGCACCTCTTCTGCATAAGCGGGGTTGCGGCCTCCTCTCTCGGCTGCCTGCCTGGAGGCCCTACCCTTAGCCCCTCCAGTTCGGCGATGACGGTCTCCAGCTGGGGCGCCGGATTATCAGCCAGATCCACCACCAGCAGCAGCACATCGGCACTCCTCAGCATCACGGAAAGCCAGGGGCGAGCCGCCGAGTCCGTTATCGGTGGCATATCCACCAGCTGAATCTGAATATTCTCAAGCATCATCATCCCCGGGGTGGGGACTTGTGTGGTAAAGGGATAATCAGCCACATCCAAGGCCGCCTTGGTAATAGCTGATACCAGTTGAGATTTACCCACATTGGGAAGCCCCACCAGTACCACCTGACCGGCCCCCTCTTTTCTTATCGGGTAAATACCTCCCCTCCTGCCCAGGGCGTGTTTTTTCTCCGCTTCCTCGGAAAGCTTGGCCAGCCGCCTGCGCAAGTCAGCACGGAGCTTGTCAGTGCCCTTATGCTTGGGCATGATAGCCAGCATATCATCCAAGGCCTCCATCTTCTCAGGAAAGCTCTTGGCCAGCCGATAGCGCTTCTCGGCCTCGAAATATTGCGGCGGCAGGTTTGCCGGCATGCTCAGCCTCCGTTGATAGTAAACTGTCCTATTCTGCCGATCTCAGCCGGTTAATATTTTAGCAAAGGGCACCCGGCATTGGAATCCCCCAGAGTCAATCCCCGTGGCCCCGCCAGTTCAAGAAGCGAAGGCAAGCCGGCCCTTTCGGGCCTTGACAAAGCGATTCAGGTGATGTATAGTGGGGCCTGCGGGGGAATATGGTAGAGATCGGGACAATCGAATAGCCGGTAAGAAGTGACAGGTGAATAGTCCCGAGGGGCGGCTTGGGTGACAT
>JAUVWM010000145.1 GCA_030604105.1 Dehalococcoidaceae bacterium | reverse complement strand
GCTTGGCCTATGACGGGATAAGATTCGCCTCTGAGGGGAGGGCCTTTCAACCTATGGCGCAAGCCGGGGAGATCAAATTTATTGTGGATAGTAACGTGGGTAAGCTGGCCAAGTGGCTGAGGATAATGGGCTATGATAGCTTGTTTTTTCACAGCATCGATGATGCCCGGATGATCGATATCGCCCTGGCCGAGGGCCGGGTGATCCTGACTAAAGACACCCAGATCATGAGAAGGCGGGTGATCACCAGCAAGCGACTCAAAGCTGTTCTCGTCCACGACGACGACCCCGCCCAGCAGCTACACCAGGTGGTGACAGAGCTGAACCTTGACTGCCAGTTCCGGCCCTTCTCCCGGTGCCTGGAGTGCAACCAGCCGCTAATGCCTAAAGACAGGGAGGAGGTGCGAGACCTGGTGCCACTCTATGTCTTTCAGACCCAGAGCCAGTATATGCAGTGCCCCACCTGCCATAGAGTCTACTGGCGGGGGACTCACTGGCAGGCGATGAGCCGTCAACTCAGCGAACTGACGACCGGGGCCAGCGGATGAGGAGAGCGGCCTTCGTCTACGATAGGGTGCTATCGCAGCATGTGCTGCGCCAAGACCACCCGTTCCGGCCCTCGCGCCTCCAGTATACCTATGAGCTCCTCGACTCCTATGGCGCCTTCCAGGGGCCGTCCTCGGCGCTCGTTCCCCCCAGGCCAGCCCAGGAAGCGGAGCTACTTTCCTTTCATACCAAGGATTATGTGGCGGCGGTGAAAAGCCTGAGCCGGGGACAGCAGCCGGCAAATCCCGCCCGCTATAATATCAGCACCCACGGCGATAATCCCCCCTACGAGGGGATGTACGAGGTCTCCGCCCTGGGGGTGGGGGCATCTTTGGTGGCCGCTGAGCTGGTGGCCGGGGGGCAGGTGGATGTCGCCTTCAATATCGCTGGCGGGCTGCATCATGCCGCCCCCAACCATGCCTCTGGATTTTGCTTTTTCAATGATGCTGTTATCGCCATTAACCATCTACTGAACCAGGGACTGAGGGTGGCCTATATCGACATCGATGCCCACCACGGAGACGGGGTGCAAGATGCCTTCTACTCGAGCGACAGGGTTCTCACCATCTCCCTGCACGAGTCGGGCCGGTACCTGTTCCCCGGCAGCGGCGACAGCGGTGAGGTGGGGACCGAGGCAGGGCAGGGCTACGCCGTGAACCTGCCCCTGGCCCCCTATACCGGGGACGAGGTCTACCTCTGGGCCTTCCGGGAAATAGTTCCCCCCCTGGTGGCCAGCTTCAAACCCGATTTGGTGGTCGCCCAGTTGGGGGCTGATGCCCATTACCGCGACCCCCTCACCCATTTGATGCTGACCACTGAGGGATACGCCCAGGTGATAAGGGAGATGCGCCATCTGGCTCCGCGGTGGCTGGCGCTGGGCGGCGGCGGCTACCAGATGGACGTGGTCGCCAGGTCATGGACCCTGGCCTATGGGCTGATGATCGAGCAGGAGTGGCCCGATGAGATACCGGTGGAATATAGCGAGCGCTATGGGCTGAAGAGATTGAGGGACGAGACAGGGCCCCAGCTGGATAGCGCCGCCAGAGATCAGGCTCAGCGCTTTGCCCAAAAGGGCGTTGACGAGGTCAAGCGGCTCCTTTTCCCCAGGCACGGGCTGTAAGCCTTCCCCGCGGCCATATCGCATTTTATCACCCCTTAGGCGGCTGGCAATGGCTGCCGCGCTCCCCGGCCTAAGGCGCCTGGAGTGGGGCAGGCAAGTCTTGTAATCGCAGCTAGCTTCTGCTATGCTTCACCGACAGAGGCAGAGGCATGCTACAAAAGGTTTCCCTGGGGACGAAAAAGCTGGATAAGTATCGCCTGGTGCTGGGCAAGAAGCTGCTGGACGAGGTGGAGGCGCTGGCAAGCGAGCTGAAAGGGCTTCGCCTGTGCCATATCAACGCCACCCCTTTCGGTGGCGGGGTGGCCGAGCTCCTTTCCTGCTATATCCCCCTGATGCGCGGCCTGGGGATCCAGGCCGACTGGCAGGTCATTCGCGGGAATAGCCGCTTTTTCACCGTCACCAAGGGGCTGCATAATGCCCTCCAGGGCGCCAGGTATGCGCCCATCGAGCAGGAGAAGACAAGGCAGGCATATCACGCAAACAACCAGCTCAACTCTCGGGAGCTGGACCCCAACTACGATGTCCTTGTGGTCAACGACCCCCAACCTCTGGCCCTACGCCATTACAGCTCGGATGGACGGGCAAAGTGGGCCTGGCGCTGCCATGTGGATAGCTCGCAGCCCGATGAAGCGGCCTGGCAGTTTCTAATACCCTATGTCGAGGAATACGACGCAGCTATCTTTACCATGGATAAGTTTGTGCCCCCCGGACTTAACAAGCCCCAGATCGCCATTATGGCCCCTGCCATCGACCCCTTCAGCTCAAAGAACATCACCATGCGCCGCAGGCAGTGCCGGATGCTGCTGGATGCCTTTGGCCTGGACAAGGACCGCCCCTTTATCCTCCAGGTTTCCCGCTTCGACATCTGGAAAGACCCCTTTGGAGTAATAGAGGTCTACCGGCTGGCCAAGGAGGAGGTCCCCGGGCTACAGCTGGCTTTGGTCGGCTCCTTCGCCGGGGACGATCCCGAGGCCTGGGAGATGTATGCCGCCATCCATGAAGACGCGGATAAGGACGAGGACATCCACGTCTTTTCCAACCTGACCGGTGTCGGCAACATGGAGGTGAACGCCTTCCAGACCGGCGCTGACGTGGTGATCCAGAAGTCGATCAAAGAGGGCTTCGGCCTGGTCGTGGCCGAGGCGCTGTGGAAGGGTACGCCAGTGGTGGCAGGCAATGCCGGCGGTATCCCGATGCAGATGGCGGGCAGGCTCAGTGACTATCTGGTAGTCAGCATCGAGGACTGTGCCCAGAGGGTGGTCCACCTGCTTCGGCACCCGGAGCTGGCTGAAGAGCTGGGGAGGGAGGGTAGAGAACACATTAAACAGAACTTCCTCTTGCCCAGGCTGGTAAGGGATGAGCTTTCTCTAATAAAGCGCCTGATGGGATAGGGCCTGCGTAAGCTTATATCTCTTCCTCCTCCAGTTCGGCATCCGCCTCCCCCACACAGGGCAACAGTGCCTCTACCTCTCCCCGCTGCCGCTTGAGGGCGGGGGGCAAGCCATCGATCGCCCGTCGCAGCTCCAGCAGCTTTGCCCTCTGGCCCTGGGTTTCCAGCCTGATCACTAGCCCGTCCACCCCCGCCTGCCACAGGCTCTCCACATCGCTATCTGTCACCACCGAAGGTGCAGCCACCAGTAACGGCTTGCGCACTATGCTAGTCAGTCGCTGGCAAATCATCAGCAGGTGCACGCTGAGAAAAGGGCTCTCCGATCCTGGGCTAAGGAGAGCGCCATCAACGGGCAACTGGTCTATGGTTCTGATCAGACCATCGGCCAGGGAGGGGTCTATTTTCAGCACCTTGCCTATCTCCTCCTCCGGGAGCGCGCTGGCTGCTGTCTTGGCGGCATCGAAGACTATGAAGTCACACCCCATTTTTTGAAGTTGCCTGATCCCATCCCCGGTGGCTGTCTCCAGCCATGCCCCCCAGGGGATGTCGGCCCAAGCCGATACCATTTGCTTCAGGGC
>JAUVWM010000114.1 GCA_030604105.1 Dehalococcoidaceae bacterium | reverse complement strand
GAGCAGCACTGGTGTGGCTATAGGTGAGACGCGCCAGCCGGGTGAAGGGGGGATTGTGATACTGGCGCCGATAAGAGATCTCCCTTTCGTAGAAAGCGGCGTAGTCGTGTTTGGCCGCAGCCTGGATCGCCTCGTGCTCTGGGGTGTAGGTCTGCACGATTACTCGCCCCCCGCAAAGACCCCGTCCGGCTCTGCCCGCCACCTGGCACAGGGTCTGGAAGGTGCGTTCAGCGGCGCGGAAGTCGGGAAGATGCAAGCCGGTGTCAGCGCTGATGACTCCCACCAAGGTAACCTGGGGCATATCCAGTCCTTTGGCTACCATCTGAGTGCCGATGAGAATGTCTGCCTGATGAGCGAGGAATCTATCCAGGATCTCCTCATGGGCATGCTTCCCCTTAGTGACATCTCGGTCCCATCTCAAGAGTCTTGCCCCGGCGAAGGCACGAGCTGTTTCCTCTTCCACCTTTTGCGTGCCGAGGCCAAGAAACCTGATCCGCTGGCTCCCGCACTCAGGGCAGACCTGGGGAACCCTGGCCCTATAATTGCATTGATGGCAGAGCAGGCCCGCTTCTGCTGCATGATAGGTGAGGGAGACCTGGCATCGGCGGCAGCGCAGCACAAAGCCGCAGTTCCGGCACTGGACAAAGGTGGCAGACCCCCGCCGGTTGAGAAATAGAATCACCTGATCTTGTTTCTCTAGAGCTTCGCTGATTGCCTGAAACAGGGACCTGCTGAAAATGCTTCTATTCCCCGATTTGAGCTCCTCCTTCAGATCAACCACCTCAACTGGGGGAAGTGGGGAAGCACCATGCGGGGTGATTCGGCCCGGCAGCTCCAAGAGATGGCAGTCACCTACCTGAGTACGGTAATAGCTGGTAACATCGGGGGTAGCGCTGCCCAAGATCACCACGGCACCGGTGAGTTCCGCCAGCTTGATAGCCACGTCCCGAGCATGATAGCGGGGCGGGGACTCCTGTTGCTTATAGGTCCACTCATGCTCCTCGTCGATAACAATTAGCCCCAGATTAGGCTGGGGGGCAAAGATAGCTCCCCTGGAGCCGATAACCACGTCGAAAGCTCCCTCCCTTATCCGTTGCCACTCATCAAACTGCTCCCCTAAGGAGAGCCTGCTGTGAAGGACTGCCACTCGATTGGGGAAGCGGGAAGCGAAACGATCGATGGTCTGGGGAGTAAGGGAAATCTCCGGCACTAGGACAATGCCTCTCCTGCCCAGCAAGACAGCTTGAGCCAGAGCACGCAGGTAAACCTCCGTCTTGCCGCTGCCGGTGACACCGTGGAGAAGGAAGACGGCTGGTGGCTTGGCGCCGTCCCCTTTGGCAGACTCCGTCAGGCTGGTCTGGATGGAGCGCCAAGCTGTTTCCTGCGCCTGGGTAAGGACAGGGGGTACAGATGGTGCGAAGTTACGGTGCGACAAAGGGTCACGCCATACCTCAATCTGCTCGATGCAAAGCAACCCCCTGCGCTCCAGGCTGTGAACCACCGCTGGCGAGCACTGGACATGCCTCCTGGCTTCGGAGAGGGGTATAGGTTGAGATTCCACTACCAGAAGCCGCAGCAGGTCAGCCTGCTTGGGAGCTTTCCTCCCGGAGGCAAGGAGACGAGCTGCTTCCTGGGAGGCAGCGCTCGCCTCTACGGCTAGCCGGAGGTGAGGTATAAGCCTGGGCCTTACCTTTATCCTCTCCAATTCCTGGAGCTTGACCACTAGCCCTTTACGCTGAAGCTGGTCCACAACCAGCTTGGCCCTTCTTTGGCCCAGAGCCTTTGCCACCTCCTCTATCTTGGTCTTCCCCATCCTCTCCAGCAGACGGAGCACCTCACTCTGCTGGGCGGTGAGTGAGGATATGGTCAGCTGCGAGGGATTGGGGCGGGGGTGGACAAAAGTGATCACCTTGCGCTCAAATCCCGGGGGCAGCATCAAGGCGGCAGCAGCAAAAAGGGGTGATAGGTAGCGCTCACTTATCCAGCGAGCCAGCTCAACTTGGGCGGGGGAGAGTAAAGGGTGGGGGTCTATAACAACAGCTATCTCCTTGGTTTCCTCAACCAGGGGGCGAGCGCTTAGATCAAAGACAATACCTTGGATAAACCTGGAGCCAAAGGGAACCCACACCGCCTGCCCTACCTCCACCGAGAGGTGGTCAGGCACGGTGTAGCTGAAGGTTTTGCGCCGCGCCGGTGGCGAGCTAACAGCGACCTCGGCGTATCTCATTCCCTGGGCTTTATTTCCCTGGCTTTTCGTCTCTCCTTGATCCGAGCTGCCTTGCCACTGAGTTGACGCAGATAGCGGAGCTTTGCCCGGCGCACCTTGCCATGCCGTAGCACTTCTACCTTCTCAAGGCGGGGTGAGTGGAGGAAAAAGGTGCGCTCCACAACCACACCATAGGCAACACGCCTCACGGTGAAGTTAGCGCTTATTCCTCCTCGCCGCAGCAGAATCGCTACCCCCTCAAAAACCTGGCTGCGCTCCCGATCACCCTCTATCACCTTGGCGCTAACTCTCACCGTGTCGCCGGGGCTGATTTGAGGGATATGGGCAATTGATTTAGTCTCGACTAGAGTTTTGATGTCCACGCTTGCTACTCCTGCTCAGATGATGATGACATTGAGAATCCGCTCTGCTCCGTCTTGCTTATGAGTTGTCTTTCCTCTTCGGAAAGCGTTGCCTCTTCCAGAAGCCCGGGGCGTCGCCTCAAGGTGCGCAGTATGGCCTGTTCACGCCGCCATTTAGCGATCCGGGCATGGTCTCCCGAAAGCAGCACCTCAGGTACAGCCCAACCCCTATATACAGGAGGTCGAGTATAATGAGGGTACTCAAGGAGCCCGGTGGCGTGTGAGTCATCCAGCGCTGAGGCATCTGAGCCCAAAGCCCCCGGCAGCAGTCTTACTACGGCATCGACTATTACCATTGCAGCCAGCTCCCCACCGCTAAGCACGTAATCGCCGATGCTGATCTCATCGGTGACCAAATAATCCCGCACCCTTTCGTCTACCCCCTCATAGCGCCCGCAGATAAGGATCAGGTGGTGGCATTTCGCTATCTCTTGGGCGATCCCCTGGCAAAAGAGTCGACCTTGTGGCGTAAGCAGGATAACCGGCGCTGCCGAAGCCCCCCCCCCAGTTGCCTCTCCCTGGTGGCCAGTCTCTGGCTTTATCGATTCCACTGCCTGGAAAATGGGGGCCGGCTTGAGCACCATTCCTGCGCCGCCGCCATATGGGTAGTCATCGACAACATGATGCCTGTCATGAGTATAGTCTCGAATGTTATGAATCACAATGTTGACCAGATCGCGGTCGCTGGCTCGTTTTATAATGCTTTGGCTGAAAGGGCCCTGGAACATGTCCGGGAAGAGGGTCAAAATGTCAATGCGCATGTCAAGCATCCCCCTTATACGCTGCTGGCCTAACTCAATCTTGAGCGGCGCATTCATGTGCTTCGCCACGGAGGGTTTCCACAGCGTGAGGAAGGACAGCCAATACCACTTCAAGGCTCTCTCGCACTGCTTTAGGGCTACCGGGTAAATTGATAATCAGGCTACTCTTGCGGATACCGGCTACAGCCCGACTAAGCACCGCCATTGGGGTCTTCTTAAAGCTCTCTGCCCTCATCACCTCGGTAAACCCGGGAGCCATCCTATCCACCACGGAAAGGGTTGCCTCTGGAGTGACATCGCGCGGGCTCAAACCAGTGCCGCCCGTGGTGATGATTACGTCTATACCGATCTTATCTACCCACTCCTTCAGCTTGGCGGCAATAATGTCCTTCTCGTCAGGAACCACCTCATATTTCACCTCTTCAGCATCTAACGAAGCCAAGCTATCCCTGATCGCCTGGGAGCTTTCGTCCTGGCGCTCTCCAAGCCAACCTTTATCGCTGATAGTAAGTATGCCTACGCTGAACATCGCCCTCCCCGGCCTCTAGTACCACAGTAAGTGATTCAACCTGTCCCACCTTCCTCCCTTAATCATCCCATATTTTGCGCCATACTGCAATGCCTACTTCCAGGATTTATGCAAAATTAGTACTCAGGGTTATTGACAGGGTGGGAAATTGTGCTATAATGTGGGCTTATGTGGGGAATTGTGGGGAGAAATGTTTCTCGGGGAGTATGAGTACAGAATCGATCCCAAGAGTAGAGTGCCTATACCCCCCAAGTTCAGGGGGGAGTTCAGGCAGGGCTTGGTGCTCGCCCGCGGCGTGGAAAGCTGTATCAGCCTGTACCCGCTTGCAGAATTCAACAGGATCGCCGAGATGGCGGCTGCCCTCCCCCCTACCCGCAGCAAGTCGCGGGATATGGCCCGCCTCCTCTTCGCCACCGCCTTCAGCTCAGAGCTCGACTCCCAGGGCAGGGTGGCCCTGCCTCAGCCCCTGCGCCTTTACGCCGACATCAAGGATACGGTGGTCATCGCCGGGGCCAATACCCTCTGCGAGCTATGGGACAAGGAGTCGTGGGAAAAGAAGAAGGCCAGCCTCGGGGAGCAGGCCTGGAGTATCTTTGAAAGCCTAGAGCCAAGCCCATGATCTGTATGACTCAAGCCAGACATATACCAGTCCTCCTCAGCGAGGTCATTGACGCGCTGGGGGTGAAGAGCGGGGGACGCTGGGTGGACTCGACCCTGGGGGCGGGGGGACATGCCGCCGCTATCCTGGAGGCCAGCTCCCCAGACGGCCAGCTCCTGGGCATCGACGCCGACCCCGAAGCCGTAAAGGCAGCCCGCATGACGCTTGAGCCCTATGGCCGGCGGGCTCTCCTGGTCGAGGGGAACTTCGCCCAGGCCGAGGCTATCTGCTCGCAGTACGGCTTCCGCCCGGCAAGCGGCATTCTCTTCGACCTGGGGATGTCTTCGCTCCAGCTCGAGGACGAGGACAGGGGCTTCAGCTTCAGGTTCGATGCCCCGCTGGACATGAGGTTCTCCCCCGCCTATGAGCTGACGGCAGCCGATATGGTCAACATCCTGCCCCAGGCGGAGCTGGCCCACGTTCTCAAGTCCTATGGCCAGGAACGCCGCAGCCGCTCGATAGCCCGGCGCATCGTGGAAAGCCGCCCCCTGAGGACTACGCTACAGCTCGTCCGGGCCGTGGAGCAGGCAGGCGGGGCCAGACGGG
>JAUVWM010000045.1 GCA_030604105.1 Dehalococcoidaceae bacterium | reverse complement strand
GCCTACTCCTCTTTCCTCTCCCTCACCAGCACAATGGCCCCTATCATGGCCGCCAGCAAGAGCACCGAGGCTATCTCAAAGGGGAGGACGAAGCCCTCATTCTTGTCGAAAAGCTTTTCGGCGATATCCCCCGTTGTCGGCGCCGGGGGAGGCACATCAGCGGCGGGCCAGGAGGTATCAACCACCACCGCGACGATGACCGCCAGCAGCAAAAGGCCGACAATAAGCACCGGGATCTGCAGCCGATTTGACGGGCTGCCTCGCTGGGCCTCCCTGGTGAGCATGATGGCGAAGATGATAAGCACCGCTATGGCGCCAACGTAGATCAAGACCTGGACCGCCGCCAGGAAGTCAGCGCTGAGGATGATGTAGATTCCAGCCACAGCGAAAAAGCACAATACCAGGAACAGGGCGGCGCGGAAGACATCGCGGAGCACGACCACGGCCAGCGCCGAGCCCACGATCAGCACCGCCAGCAGCCAGAAGGCCAGCTCGGAGCCGGTCCCCATCAGCGCACCCCTCCCGTGCGGTAAATGAGCAGGGTCTGCTCCGGCTGCAGGGCCTCGATCTCAGGGCGGGCGTAGCCGCTGGGCTGCCTCTCTTCGGAGATCGTCAGCTCCTCCTTGCTCAGCACCACCTGCCCCCGGCAATAGCTGGACCGCTCATAGCTTTGTCCCATGGCCAGGGCGTTAAAGGGGCAGGACTCCACGCACAGGCCGTCAAACATACAGCGCCCGGTATCCACCTCGAATTTCTCCACCTTATACATATCGCCCTCTCCCCTTGAGGTCACGATCTCGATATTGCCCTGGGGACAGGCTTTAGCGCAGGTGGCACAAGCGGTGCACCGCTCCGGGTACCAGACCAGCTCATAGCCGCGGAAGCGCTTGGAGGGGATAAGCCTCTCCTCGGGATACTCCACCGTGATTGGCCGGCGCCAAAGGTGCTTCAGGGTCAGGGCCATGCCCTTGGCTATGCCGGCCCCGTATCTCTTAAACCTCAACTCTGCCCCCCCCCAGCCTGAAGAATTTGGACCATAGAACTATCAGCCCCCCGGCCAGGGCTAAATTCAGAAACAGGAACGGCCAGGGGAAATTCCCCCAGGAGGCCATCTTCTCCTCCCACAGGAGGACCTCGGCCCCGGTGAGGAACACATTGAACAGAGCCAGGGGCAACAGGAACTTCCAGGCAAACCCCATCAGCTGGTCAACCCGTAGCCGGGGCAGAGTGCTGCGCATCCACAGGAAGAGCCAGAATACAAAGCCAACCTTGATCAGGAACCAGAGCACGGGAGGCAGCACCGGCCCTTTCCAGCCGCTGAGGAACAGGGTGGTGATGACGGCGGAAGCCGCTACCGCATGGGCGTACTCGCCGAGGTAGAAGAGGGCGAACTTCATCCCTGAATACTCGATGTGGAAGCCGGCCACAATCTCCGACTCTGCCTCCAGGAGGTCGAAGGGGCTGCGGTTAATCTCGGCGGTGGTGCCCAGGAAGAAGATCAAAAAGCCCAGGGGTTGAAGCAGGATAAAGGGGACCTGCTGCTCGTGGACGATGGTGACCATGGACAGCGAGCCGGTGATCAGGATCACCCCAACAATGGAAAGCACCACGGGTACCTCGTAGCTTACCACCTGGGCGGCAGTGCGCATGGCACTGATCAAGGAATACTTGTTGTTCGAGCCCCAACCGGCCATAAATATCCCGACCACGCCCAGGGCGCCGATGGCCACCACATAGAGGATGCCGATATTGAGATCGGCCAGGATAGAGCCATCCCTGAAAGGTACCACAGCCAAAACGAGCAGGGCCGGGACGAAAGCGACGATGGGGGCCAGCAGATGCACCCATCTGTCCGCCTTGGCCGGGACAATATCCTCCTTGGTCAGCACCTTGATGAAGTCGGCGAACGCCTGGAGCACGCCCATAGGGCCAACGCGGTTGGGGCCACGCCGAAGCTGAAACCTGCCTATGACCTTGCGCTCCGTCCAGATAAAGACGATTATCATGCTCAGCGCGAACCCCAGGATAACGACCACGAAAATGAGCCAATGAATCCAATCCCAGCCATTCATCAGCGATCCACCTCGCCCAGGACTATATCGATACTGCCGAAGACGGCGACAGCGTCAGCCAGCTTCCAGCCGATGACCAAATCACGCAGGGTGGTCAGGTTGATGAATGTTGGAGCCCGGATATGCAGGCGATAAGGGGCGATGGAGTTGTCGCTGACCACATAGAACCCCAGCTCACCCCGGGGCGACTCTATATGAGCATAGGCCTCGCCCTGCGGCGGGCGCAGCAAGGGGGGCACCTTGGCCATAACCTCACCCGAGGGCAGCCCTTTAATCGCCTGCTCCAGGATGCGCACGCTGTGCCTCATCTCCTGGATTCTCACCCAATAGCGGTCATAGATATCGCCGGCAGTGCCGATCGGGACTTGGAACTTGAATCGGTCATAGACGGAATAAGGGTCGGCCTTGCGGATGTCCCATGAGACCCCGCTGGCTCGCAGCACGGGGCCGCTGGCCGAGGCATTGATGGCCAGTTCCCGGGAGAGGACGCCCACCCCCTTGGTCCGCGCCAGCAGGATCTCGTTTTCGGCCAGGAGCTGGTCGTATTCATCGATAAAGTGGGGCATCTCCTGGACAAATCTGTTCAGGGCGGGCAGAAACTCCGGGGGGATATCGTGGCTCAGCCCGCCGATACGCATATAGTTGTAGGTCAGCCGCTGGCCGCAGACCATCTCGAAGAGGTCCAGGAGCTTCTCCCGCTCCCGGAACATGTACATCAGAGGGGTAAAGAAGGCGCCCATGTCATTCAGCAGGAAGCCCACCGCCAGTAGGTGGCTTGAGATGCGCATCATCTCATCCATGATGACCCTTAGATATTCGGCCCGCTCGGGAACGGTTATCCCCGCCAGCCTCTCCACGGCCAGCACATAGGCGTGGTTGTTGGTCATGGAAGCCACATAATCGAGCCGGTCGGTGAGGGGGATAACCTGGGTATAGGTGCGTTCCTCAGCCAGCTTTTCGATCCCCCGGTGGAGATAGCCAAAGACAGGCTCCATATCCACAATCACCTCTCCATCGAAGGTGACCCTCATCCGGAACACCCCGTGGGTGGAGGGGTGCTGAGGACCCATATTGATGACGACTGGCTCGGTCTTGAGTTCCATCATAAGTAATCCCGACGAAGGGGATGTCCCTCAAACCCCTCCCAAAGCAGAATGCGCTTCAGGTTGGGGTGGCCACTGAAGGCGATGCCAACGAGGTCATAGGCCTCGCGTTCCTGCAAGTCCGCCCCCCGCCACAGGCTGACCACCGAGGGCAGGCTGGGCTTATCCCGGTCCCAGCATCTCACCTTGAGAACCAGGCTATGGTTGTTTTTCATCGAGGTCAGATGATAGACCACCTCCAAGTAGTCGAGGTAATCAACGCCGCTGATGCTGGTCAGGTAGTCAAACTCCAGGCCGGGCGTGGCCTTGAGGAACTGCGCCACCTCAAGGAGGGACTCGCCCCTCAACACCACAGCCGCTTCGTCCGATTGGAGGACGGCATCGGGGAAGCGTTCCCCTATCTGCCGGGAAACCTCCTGGCCCGATAGCGCTGTGGTCATGGCACACTACCTCTTCACGGCGATGCTGTCTTTGGCGATCTTCTGGTGCAGCATCCCGATCCCATAGAGCAGGGCCTCGGGACGGGGGGGACACCCCGGCACATAGACATCAACGGGGACAATGCGGTTAACCCCCGGCACCACGCTGTAGGAGCCGGCGAAGGTTCCCCCGCTCATGGCGCACACCCCCATGGCCAATACCCATTTGGGCTCAGGCATCTGCTCATAGATACGCTTCAGCTGCGGGGCCATTTTCCAGGTCAGCGTCCCGGACACGATCATCAGGTCGGCCTGGCGCGGTGACGCTCGAAAGAGCTCCATGCCGAAACGGGCGATGTCGAAGCGAGACACTGCGGTAGCGATCATCTCGAAGGCGCAGCAGGCCAGACCGAAGTTGACCGGCCACACCGAGGAGCGCCGCCCCCAGTTGAGCACGGCATCCACGGAGGTTATGAGCACATTGGGGCGTCTTTCCTCCTCCAGCCAGCGGTCGGGATCGGGGATGGGCTGCTGAGACCTGGCTATCAGCTCATCGATAGCCAGGCCCTCGGCCCGGTCAAGCTCCAGGCTTGAATAGACAGACATCATTTCCATTCCAGAGCCCCCTTCCTCCAGGCGTAAACAAAGCCTATCGCCAAGACGAAGATGAAAATAAACATCTCCACCAGCCCGAACAGCTTAAGCTGTTTGAAGTGTACCGCCCAGGGGTAGAGGAAGACAGTCTCGATATCGAAGAGGACAAAGAGGAGGGCATAGAAGTAGTAGCGGAAATTGAATTGAACCCAAGACTTGCCCACGGTTTCCATGCCGCATTCATAGGTGGAAGTCTTAACCGGGTCGGGCTTCCTGGGGATGATGCCGAGGCGGCTGAGAATGAAGGGAATGATAATCAGGCTGGCAGCAAAAATAATGGCTACGATCAGGAGCAGAGCGATGTAGCCATAGTTAGCCTCTAACTGCAAAGGCGCCTCCTCTTCAGGAGCCATTCACAATATATCACACTCAGGCGCCGATGACAAGCCAAAAAGACCAATTTCGGAAAATATCGTTCTGCTATTGGTCGGGGCCCCAGCGGGGAATCGTTGACAAGGCTTCAAACCCACCCTTATAATTCTGGTGCCGGGAAGCCGGCCTGACCTGAAAGGCCGGCGACCAGCCTATAGACAGTGATCATCGACCTTCATACCCACACCCTGCCCTGGTCCGACGACAGCCAGCTATATCCTGTCGACCTTATAGATCATGCCAAGCAAGCCGGCCTCGATGGCATTTGCCTCACCGAGCATGATTGGTTCTGGGAGACCAGCAGGGTGGCTGAGCTGAGCCAGGAGCATGATTTCCTGATCCTGCCCGGGGTTGAGATAAACACCGAGGAGGGACACCTCCTCGTCTTTGGCCTGGAGAAATATGTTTTCGGCATGCACCATGCCGCCGTTGTCAGGCAATTGGTGGACGAGGTTGGTGGTGCCATAATTCTGGCCCATCCCCACCGCCGGCAATTCCCCAGCTATGGCTCCGATGAATCGGATTACTATCCAGCCCTGGAGCGAGCCTGCAACAACCCCGTTTTCGAGCTGGTGGACGGCGTTGAAGTTCTAAATGGCAGGGCCTCCCCCGAGAAGAACGCCTTCTCCCTGGAATTGAGCCGGAAATCGAGCTCCAGAGGCTGCGGTGGCAGCGATGCCCATGGCGCCTCTGACCTGGGCTCTGCGGCCACCCTATTTCAGCGCCAGATCTCCTGCCTCGAGGACCTCATCACCGAGCTCAAGGCGGGCAGGTTCACGGCGGTGAGCCTGCGCCAGGGCCTCTGAACAGCTCAGCGACCAGAAGATCAAGGGCCAGCTCGTCTCCATATCTGCCGGTCTTGATGGCGAGATCGGTCTCCAGAAGTTTACGATATACTTCATGCAGCCACTCTCTGGGATAGGCTCTGGCCTGGGCCAAGGTCTTGCTAAAGGCGTACGACGAGGCGAGTCCTGTCCTGTTCTGAATCTCCAGGGCAGGCAACCTCTGCGAGCTGAGCTCTTTGACCTGAATCATCAGCCGAAGCTGTCGAGTGATCATCACCAGAAGGTAAGCGGGGGCAGCTCCCTCGGCCAAGAGCTGGTGCAGCACCCTTCCCGCCAGAGCCACCTGGCCCTGGAGCAGGGCATCGACCATGGTGAAGACACTGGCTTCGCGAGCGTAGCCCACCACCTCTTTCACATCGCCCCCTTCGATGCGGCGCCCAGAGGCGTAAAGGAGGAGCTTCTCGATCTCACCCTTCATGATCCACAGGTTCTCCCCCACAAGCTCAGCCAGAGCTGCCACCGCCTGCGGTGATATGCTGCCGCCGCCGGCGCTCACCTCGGTCCGGATCCAGCGCTGCAAAGCGGCACCCCTGAGGGGAGGGAAGGTCTTCACCGTTGCCCCAGGGGCGAGCTCTTTCAGCAGGGGATTGTCATCCCTTATTCTGCCATCAATCAATATCAGCACCGTGCTCGAGGGCATCCTCTTGATACAGGCGCTCATAGCCCCCAGCTGGTCGGCTGGCTCCGACTCCGGTGCCAGATGGCGACCCCTGCGCCCACCCCCCCCCCTGGGTTCAAAGCGACTCAGCAAGCCCTCGACAATCACCACGCGATGCGGCGCCAAAAAGGGCGCCGCATCGCAGCTAGCCATCAGCTGCTCCGGGCCCAACTGCCTGCCACCAAAGTGGGTGGTGTTGGCCGCCAGAAGCTCCCCATCCCCCAGCTTCCCCTTGACCTCCTCCACCGCCGCCCGAAGGGAGAAATCATCCTGGCCCAGGAATATATACAGCAAAGCCTGCCCCCCCGATAACTCAGCTACAGCCCTGGAGAAATTACCAATGTCATTCTAGCATAGTGGCCCCCTGTTGATAATGGCATTGGTTCGGAATCTTGCCCCCAATATGATATCATGGCCGCATATGGAGATCGGGATCATCGGGCTGCCCAAAAGCGGCAAGACCACGCTCTTCAACGCCTTGACCAGGGGAAAGGCCGAGACAGCAGCCTACGCTGCAGCCGGCCCAACGCCAAACCTCGGCATGGCTAAGGTGCCGGATAGCAGGCTCCAGGCATTGGCGGCGATGTTCCAGCCCAAGAGGACTATCCAGGCCGAGGTAAGGTATGTGGATATCGCTGCCCCCCCCAGAGGCTCAGGCAAGGGCGACGGGTTAAGCGGTCAGTTTCTGGCCCATCTGAGCGGGGTGGATGCCCTTATCCACGCAGTGCGCGCCTTTGAGGATGAAAGCATACCCCACATCGAAGGCTCGATAGACCCGGAGCGAGATATCGCCGTCATCGACTTAGAGCTTGCTTTCTCCGATCTGGCCATCATCGCCAGGCGGCTTGAGCGGTTGACGGACTCGCTCAAGGGGGCCAGGTCGCCGGAGCGTGAGACACTGCTTGGGGAACAGGCCCTTCTGGCCAGGATCAGGGCCGACCTGGAAAAGGAGGTCCCTGTTTGCCAGCAGGGCTTGAGCGCCGATGAAACCAAGGCCATCGTTAACTATCAATTCCTCACTGCCAAGCCGCAGCTAGTGGTGCTCAACCTGAGCGAGGAACAACTGCCTCAAGCCGCCTCGTATGAGGCCGAGCTCCATGCCCGATATCACCGTCCCCAGCTTGAGATTGCCGCCCTGTGCGCCAAGCTGGAGATGGAGTTGGCCCAGCTCAGCGATGCCGAGGCCGAGGAGTTAGGCTCTGCCTGGGGACTGAAGGAGCCAGGGCTTGAGCGCATCATCGGGCTCTCATACCGGCTGCTGGGGCTCATCTCCTTCTTCACCACAGCCTCGGGCGAGGTTAAGGCCTGGACCATCGCCAAGGGGGCCACCGCCCTGAAGGCGGCGGGGAAGATTCACTCCGATATGGAGAAGGGTTTCATCCGGGCAGAGGTGGTGGCCTATGATGAGCTGGCCAAGTGCGGCAGCCTGGCTGAGGCACGCCGGAGAGGGCTACTGCGCCTGGAGGGCAAAAGCTACACCGTCCAAGACGGGGATGTAATCACCTTCCTGTTCAATGTCTAGTTTTCACCTAGAGCAGCCCCTTCTTATAGGCCTGTGACACTGCCTCGGAGCGGTGCTTCACCCCCAGCTTATCGAAGATTGAGCGTATCTCCCGCTTGACCGTGCTCTCGCTGAGGAACATCTGGGAGGCGATGTCCCTGTTGGTTACTCCAGAAGCCACAAGCTGGAGCACATCCTGCTCCCGCCGATCCAGGACCCAGGGTGCCGCCGATCTGGTCTTAACCAGGTTGGCGAACTGGTTGAACAGCTCCCGACAGAGGGTGGGGTCCAGTGTGGCCTCCCCGTGGTGAACAGCCCGGATGGCATCGACCAGCTCATCCCGGCTGGCATCCTTCAGCAGGTAACCCACAGCGCCAGCCTCGATGGCCTGAGCCAGATACTGGTCACCATACAGGGTAAGGGCTACCACACTCACTTGGGGATAGCGCTGCCTCATGAGCTGGATGGCCTCAAGGCCACTCATGCCGGGCATCCTGATGTCCATCAGGACGAGATGGGGGAGGGAGAGCCCGGCCTGAAGCAATGCCTCCTCCCCGCTCGATGCCTCGCCCACGATCTCGATGTCTTCCTCCACCTCCAGCATCCGATGCAGCCCTTCCCTGACCACGGGGTGGTCGTCCACGATTAGAACTCGTATGGCACTCATAGTCGCCTCCCTGGTTACGATTTAGCCCCAAAAACCGAAGTGCCCTGGGTCGCCCCCAGAGCACTTTAATTCCCTCTCGGCGGCAACCCAGCCATCATAGTTCGCCTGGAACCTTAGACCTGCGGCTTTGCGCCCCCGCCTTTCGACGGGTTTGCCCTTTTCGCCCTTCTCTATGCTTTGGGCAAAGAGTACGCTGGACCGCTGAGAATTGCAACCGCTTCCAGGGCTGAGGATGCCTGTAAATCGCCAGATTTCTCTTCAAAGCTCTCCTTTTCGATGGTTTTCATACTTTTGAGCTCTGCTGTCTGGATATTTGCCCAAAGACAAGCTTGCCCCGGCCACGCCCTCTGGTATAATAGAGCCAGCCCTGTGATAGAGGCCTCTGATGTTCAGCCACCTTCATGTTCATAGCGAGTACAGCCTCCTCGACGGCTCGTGCCGCATCCCCCAACTGGTTGCCAGAGCCAAGGAAATGGGGATGGACAGCCTGGCCCTCACCGACCACGGCGTGATGTATGGCGTGATCAGCTTTTATCTGGCGGCCAAAGAGGCAGGGATAAAGCCCATAATCGGCTGCGAGGTGTATGTAGCCCCCTCGGAGCGGCATCGCCGGGAGGCCATCGACAAGAATCATTACCACCTCATCCTGCTGGCCAAGGACGAAGCCGGCTATCATAATCTGCTGGAGCTCGTTACCCGGGCCCACCTTGAGGGCTTCTATTACAAGCCAAGGGTGGACAGGGAGCTTCTGGCCCAGCATCGGCAGGGAGTGATCGCCCTCTCCGCCTGCATTCAGGGGGAGCTGGGGCGCCTTATCCTGGGAGGCAGGCTCCAAGAGGCCAGGGAAGCCGCACTATGGTATAAGGATACCTTCGATGATTTCTACATCGAGATACAGAGACACCCCATCCCCGAGCTTGTCCAGATCAATCAGGAGCTCCTCCTGATCAGCCAGGAGCTAAACATCCCGCTGGTGGCCACCAACGATGTCCACTACATAGACCGGGAGGATGCTTCCGCCCATGATCTTCTCCTCTGCATTCAGACCAATACCTCCATCCACGACGAGAAGAGGCTGAAGATGGCCGGGGATTACCTCTACCTGAAGAGCCCCGCTGAGATGGCAGACCTCTTCGCCGATCTGCCCCAGGCCCTGGAGAACACGGAGCGCATTGCCCAGTCCTGCCACCTCGAGCTGGAATTCGGGCGCTTTCATCTCCCCCAGGTGGCAACGCCCCGGGGCAACACCGCCGACGAGCATCTGGCTGACCTGTGCCGGCAGGGCCTGGCCTGGCGCTACCCCCAGCCCACCCCTGACATGGAGCAGCGTCTCAGCTATGAGCTTGAGGTCATCGAGAAGACCCGGTTCGCCAATTACTTTTTAGTTGTCTGGGATATCATCTCCTTTGCCCGCCAGCAGAATATCCTCTTTGGGGTGCGGGGCAGCGCTGCTGCCAGCCTCGTTCTCTATTGCCTGGGGATCACTGAGATCGACCCCCTGGCCAACAACCTGGTTTTTGAGCGCTTCCTCAATATAGAACGCCAGGAGATGCCGGATATCGACCTTGATTTTCAGGATGACCGGCGCGATGAGGTCATCTCCTATGTGGTGGGGAAGTACGGGCCTGACCACGTAGCTCAGATCATCACCTTTGGCACTCTGGGGGCCAGGGCAGCGCTGAGGGATGTAGGCCGCGCCCTGGGTATGCCTTACAGCGATGTCGACCGGGTGGCCAGGTTGATTCCCTCGGGAGTTAACATAACCCTGGACCAGGCATTGGGGGAGAGTGGCGAACTACATAACCTCTATGATGAGGATGAGTCTGTGCGTCATCTGGTAAGCTCAGCCAAGAGGGTGGAGGGC
>JAUVWM010000008.1 GCA_030604105.1 Dehalococcoidaceae bacterium | reverse complement strand
TCTGGATGGAGACGGCAATGTGGCGGCTCTTCAGGAGCCGGCCTATGGAGGCGGCGGCTATGCCTTTGCCCACTGAGCTGACAACCCCACCGGTAACGAAGATGTACTTCGCCATCATATTCCTCAATAGGTATTCACGCAAGCTAAGCGCGGTTCGTTTGGGAAAACATAGCGTTGCCTGGTAAAGGCGATAAGCAATCAAGGATACGGGGACGAAAGGGGACAGGCTCCCGTTTTGAGCCTATTATAGTGGCCTGGCGCCCCCGTGTCAAGCCGATGGCGCGGCTGAGTGGGGATAGGCCCGTTCGGGTCATCCCGCTCGAATGAGACCGTACCTCTCTATGTTTCGGTCGGCTATCTCCTGGATCTTCTTTAGCTCTTGCTGGCCAGCCGGTGACTCGAAGAGATGCCGGAACCTCCCCTGGGGCCTGAGGTATTCCTCCACCCCTCTCTTCTTCCCGATCTTGCGCGCCGAGGTGAGCTGCCCCGCCTCTATCTCGATGATGGGGAAGAGCCCCGTCTGCACCGCCAATCTGGCGATGTCGATGCTGAGGGCGCTGTCGTGTCGCCAGCCCAGGGGGCAGGGGACGTGTATCTGGATATATTTGGGGCCGCGTATGGAGACGGCCTTCTTCACCTTCTTATCGAGGTCCTGGGGATAGCCTACGCTGGCCGTGGCCACATAGGGCAGGCCGTGGGCCACGGCGATTTGGGGCAGGTCCTTCTTCAGCCTCGGGTTCCCCAGGCTTACCTCCCCGGCCGGGCTGGTGGTGGTGCTGGCATCATAGGGGGTGAGCCCGCTGCGCTGAATGCCGGTGTTCATATAGGCCTCGTTATCGTAGCAGATGGTGAGGATATCATGCCCCCGTTCCCATGTCCCTGAGAGCGCGCCCAGGCCGATATCGGCCATGGCCCCGTCGCCACCTTGAGCGATGACCGTTATCTTGTCCAGCCGCCCGGTGGCCTTCAGCGCTGATTCTATCCCGGACGCTACCGGCGCCGCGTTCTCGAAAAGGGAGTGAATCCAGGGGACCTCCCATGACGACGCGGTATAATTGGAGCTGAAGATCTCCAGGCAGCCTGTGGGGTTGGCGATGATGACATCCTTTCCCGTGGCTCTGAGCACCAGGCGAGCGGCTATTGCCTGGCCGCAGCCGGGGCAGGCGGAATGTCCTGAGGCAAAGAGATGGCTGGTATCCATAAGTCTCACTCCCGGGTCAGTCGACCCCCTCCAACTCCATATCCTCCCTGAGGTCCACGAATTCGGCCTCCAGGACCTCCTTCTGGGCCTGGGATATGATCCTCTTGATTGTGTCCATGGTGATATCGCGCCCGCCCAGGCCAGCGATAACGCCGCTGACTCGGGGGGGTTGGGGGCTACCCTGGAAAGCAGCCCTTATCTCGGTGGCCAGGGGGCCGCCGCTCCCCAGTGAGACGGCCTTGTCCAGGACGATGATGTTCTCCATCTCCTTCAGGGCGTGATAGATCAGCTCCTTGGGGAAGGGGCGGTAGGTGACTATCTTGAGCGCACCCACCCTTTGCCCTTGAGAGCGCAGCTCATCGACCACGTCTTTGATGGTGCCTATCACCGAGCCCATGGCTACCAGGGCCGTTGAGGCGTCATCCATCCGGTAGCGCTCCATAAGGGCGCTGATGGGGCGGCCGAAGACCTTCTCAAAGCTGTGACCTGCCTCTTGAATGACGGAGATGGCCTTCTCCTGGGCGCGCTGCATCATGTAGCGTGCCTCCATATACTTGTCAGGCTCGGCATAGGCACCGAAGGTGAGAGGCTCATCGGGGTCGAGGCGGTACAGGGGCTGGTACGGGGGCAGGAAGGCGTCCACCTCCTTTGGCTCCGGCACATCCACCGCCTCGTAGGCATGGGGCAGCAGGAAGCCGTCGACACATACCAGGGCGGGCAGCATCACCCCGTGATCCTCAGCCACGCGATAGGCCAGCAGGAGCAGGTCCACTGCCTCTTGATTGTTCTCGGCGTAGAATTGAAGGCAGCCGCTGTCCCGCAGGGAGATGGAGTCCTGCTGGTCGTTCCAGATATTGAGGGGGGCCGACACCGAGCGGTTGGCACAGGTGAGCACCACGGGCAGGCGCATCCCGGCGATATTATACAGCACCTCGCTCATGAGGAGCAGGCCCTGTGAGGAAGAGGCAGTATAGACTCGGACGCCGGTGGCGCTGGCGCCCAGAACCACCGAGGCCGCTGAGTGCTCGCTCTCCACATTGACGAACTCGGCCTCCAGCTTGCCGTTGGCTATCATTTGAGCCAGCTCTTCAACTATGACGGTCTGAGGCGTTATGGGGTAGGCGGAGATGACCTGGGGGCGGCAAAGAGCCGCGGCCTCGGCCACGGCTTGGGCGCCTCGGATCATCCTGGGCGCCATTTCAGCACACCTCCGATATCATCTCGATGTCGTCAACGGGGCAGATATTGGCGCAGATGCCGCAGCCCTTACAGTAATCTAAATCCGCCCAGTAGGTATTCTTATCCTCGCCGAAAACGCACCCCTCGGGGCAGGTGAGGGCGCAGAGGTCGCAGGCGGTGCATTTGGCTTGCAGGAAGCGAGGCAGCTTATCGCTGCGCCAGCCTCCCGTCTTATTGGCGCGGCTGGCTCCTGGCCTGGTCACCAGCCCTACGGTTAACTTCATGAGCTGCCTCCTGGTTTGCTGGCAATCAAGTCATATGCCTGCTCAAGCGCCTCGAGGTTCCTGTCGCGGGACTCTCCCTGGAAGCGGGCGCTCACCGCTTTCTTCAGGGCCTCCAGGCTGATCTCGCCGGTGGCTGCGGCGAAGGCTCCCAGGAGGGCGGTGTTGCCTCGATCGGCCCGGCCAATGACGTCGCGGGCAATGCATGAGGCGGGCACGGTCACCACCCTGGCCTTGAGGCCGAGCTCCTCCGGGCTCTTCTCCTCATTGACGATGACGATCGCCCCCGGCTTCAAACCCGCTGTCACGTCGTTCACCCGGAGCAGGGTGGGGTCTTGGACCAGGACATAGTCCGGGTGGCGGATCTGGCTGCGCAGGCGGATGGGGACGTCGCTGAGGCGGACAAAGGCGTTCATGGGCGCTCCCATGCGCTCAGCCCCGAAGTGGGGGAAGGCCAGGGCGTGCTTTCCCTCCTCAAAGGCGGCTACGGCCAGCAGCATGGCGGTGGTGATGGCCCCCTGTCCTGCCCGGGCATGGATGCGAATCTCTCTCATCATACCGGCTATCCCTTTCGCCGACGCTGATCTCTCTATCCATTCTATACTATACCGCGCCGCTAATCAACCGCTTATCGCCATCTCCTCTACCTGCCCGGCCGCGATGCGGAAGGCCCTGATAGTCGCCTCTTCGGGGTTTTTCAGTGACACGATGAGATAGAGGGCCTCGGGCCACAGGGCGAGCTCGATATCGGTCGCCGAGGGGTAGGCCTCGGTGTGGGTATGCGAGTGATAGATGCCCAGGAGTTCCCAGCCCTTGGCCTCGATCTCTTTCACAATGCGGAATAGCTCTCGGGGGTCCAGGTTGTAGCGCAGGGGGCTGTTTTCCGTGTTTCGGGCCCGGTAGAGCTTGGTTATTCTGCCTTCGACGCCGGCAAGGATGCCACAGCACTCGTTGGGAGCCTCCGCCTTGGCGTGGCTCACTAGTTCATCGGCATAGCGTTTTCCCAGGTGGAACAATGCGCCCTCCCAGCGTCACCGGGGGATCACGCTTTCGGCTGGGAATGGCGATCTCGTGGCCCTTACCACCAGATCTTCCCCGCGATATCCTCCTCCAGCTCGGCGATATCCCTGGTCCACAGCCCGGTGCTGAGGTATTTCCAGCCGCCGTCGGCCAGGAGGACGACGATATTGCCCTCATCCATTCTCTCGGCGATGCGGATGGCGGCGTAGATCACGGCACCTGAGGAGATGCCGGCAAGGATGCCTTCCTTTTGGGTGAGGTACTTGGTGGCCAGGAAGGCGTCCTTGCTGTTGACCACCATCCTGCCGTCCAGCAGGGACAGATCGACAATGGGAGGGATAAAGCCTTCTTCCAGGCGACGCAGCCCTTGGATTTGGTCGCCGGGATGGGGCACAACAGCGATGACCTTGGTCCGGGGGTTGCGCTCCTTGAGCCGCCGCCCCGCTCCCATGAGCGTGCCTCCCGTTCCCAGACCGGCGATAAAGGCGTCGATCTGGGGCACCTCCTCCAGGATCTCGACGCCGGTGGTCTCGTAGTGGGCCAGGGGGTTGGCGCTATTGGCGTACTGGTCTGGCATGAAGTAACGCTCATCGTCCCGAACTATCTCTTGGGCCCGCTCGATGGCGCCATTGGTCCCCTTGCTGCCCTCGGTGAAGACGATCTCCGCCCCGAAGGATTCTAGGAGCTGCACCCTCTCCTGGGTGACGTTCTCCGGCATAACAACCTTGAGCTTGTAGCCCTGCAGCTGTGCGATCATCGCCAGGGAGATGCCGGTATTGCCGCTGGTGGCCTCCAGGATCGTCTTATCCTTGGTGAGCTGGCCGCTCCTCACCGCCCCGTCGAGCATGTACTTGGCGATGCGGTCCTTGACGCTGCCGGTGGGATTCTGCCCCTCTAACTTGGCGAAGATCCTTACCTTATTATTAGGGCTAATGTGTGGCACCTCGACTAAGGGGGTGTGCCCAATGGTATCCAGGATGCTATCGTACCTCATGGTGCCGCCTGAGCTCTCAAAGCAAGGGTTTCACGCTTTACTTTCCACCGCCGGCTACCGCGGGCAGGATAGTGATGGTGTCGCCATCGGCCACAGGCGTCTCCAGCTCCTTTAGAAACCGGATGTCCTCATCATTGATGAATATGTTGACGAACAGGCGCAGCTTACCATTTTCATCAAGTACCCGGCTCTTGAAATCCGGATATTTTGCCTCCAGCTGGTCGATGATCTGTCCTACCGTCTGGCCTTCCGCCTGAACGGTCTTGGCTCCACCGACCAGTTTCTGGAGCAGGGACGGTATTCGTACTTCGGCAGGCATGATGCCCTCCTTTCTGTGTCAAAAGGGATTGTGGCCGAATCAAAAGCAGGCCCTGACCGGGCGCGCTGGCCGGCCATCTATACAGCTCGGTAAGCACGTGCCTTCTCAGGCCTTCCCTGCTCAGCCCTCTCCCTTTGCTTTTGAGCCATCTCTTCCAGGGTGATTCGCTCCAAGACAGCGGTTATCGCCTTGTTCAAGTCCTGCCACACGTCCCGGGTTACGCAGGAGGGGGATCGGTAGCACAGCCTGGCATCATCGATGCAGTCGACCAGGGCGATGGGGCCCTCGAGGGCGATGACTATCTCGCTCAACTTTATCTGGGAGGGGGGTCTGGCCAGAAAATGGCCCCCCTGAGGGCCGCGCGCCGTTCTGACTAGCCCGGCTGTCTTGAGGCCGGTCATCAGGTTTTCCAGGTAGCTCTCGGAGATGCCCTCCCTCATGGCGATGAGTTTCAGCAATATGGGGCCCTGGGCGTAGTGTATGGCCAGGTCGAGCATGGCCTTGGTGCCATAACGTGTCCTGGTGGAGAGCTTCATGGTTCTGCACTTTTCCCATCAATTTAGTGAACAAAGTATACCATATTATAATGCCCTTGTCCTGTCAAGCCCCGTCCGCTTTGCTCATCAAGCCTGGCCGATTATAGCATAGGGTTCAGCCCTGGCGGGACTTTACAATGAAGATGACAGATAGTATTATACTGGCAGTCATCGTGGCAAAGGGGAGAATGATACTATGAGTAAGAGCCAGATACTTGTTAATGCCAGGAAGGAGGGAAGGACATATCTGAGTGAGATTGAATCGAAGGAACTCCTCCGCGGGGCCGGGATAAGCATTACCCCGACCAAGCTGGCCAGAGCTAAGGAGGAGGCCATTTCAATCGCCGCAGAGATGGGCTTTCCCGTGGTGCTGAAAATAGTCTCGCCCGATGTCATCCACAAGAGCGATGCTGGCGGCGTTAAACTGGGGCTGGGCAGCGAGCAGGAGGTGGCCGATGCCTATGATGAGATCATGGCATCGGTTAAGCAGAGGCAGGCCACGGCCAAGGTCGAGGGGGTATCGGTTCAGCAGATGGCCAGGCCGGGCGTGGAGGTTATCATCGGCATGTCCCAGGACCCCCAGTTTGGGCCGGTTCTCATGTTCGGTCTGGGGGGCATTCTGGTGGAGATTCTCAAGGATGTCTCCTTCAGGATTGTCCCCCTGACGGCGAGGGATGCCCGGGAAATGATCAGGGACATAAAGGGATACCCGGTGCTTGAAGGCTGTAGAGGGCAGGAGCCAGCCGACATTCCCTTCCTCGAGGACCAGCTGTTAAAGGTCTCCCAATTCGTGGAGCAAAACCCCGAGATCAGGGAGCTCGATCTCAATCCCGTCTTTGCCTATAGCGATGGTGCGGTGGCGGTTGATGCCAGGGTGGTGCTCGAATCTGAGGGCTAGGTGACCATGAACAAGAGTGTGAACGAACTGGACAGGGTATTTAACCCGCGCACGGTGGCGGTGGTGGGCGACAAGAAAGAGATGGGTTATATGTGGCTCAAGAGCCTGAGCACCTTCCAGGGCAAGCTCTACTCCGTCCAGATCGACCCCAATGAGCTGGCGGGGATAGAGGCGTTGGGGGTTGAGAACCATTCCAGTCTGCTGGACATTCCCGAGCCGGTGGACTATGTCGTGATCGCGGTGCCCCGGGCGGTAACCCCCAGGATTGTGGCCGACTGTGTCGAGAAGGGGGTGGGGGGAGTCACCCTTTTCACCTCCGGGTTTGCTGAAACAAACACCGAGGAGGGGATAAGGCTGCAGAGGCAGCTCACTGAAATGGCGAGAGCCGCCGGCCTCAACCTTATTGGGCCAAATTGCATGGGCATCTTTAACCCCAAGATAGGGGTGCGCCACAGCCCCGATCAGTACGCTGGCGAGGGCGGGAGTGCCGGCTTTATCTCCCAAAGCGGCACCATCGCCACCTTTTTTGGTCTGGCGGGAGCGCTCAACGGGGTTAAGGTGAGCAAATCCGTTAGCTATGGCAATGCCATTGTCCTTGATAGCACAGACTTTCTGGAGTATCTGGCCCAGGATGAGCAGACCAAGATAATCGGCATGTATATAGAGGGGCTCAAGGACGGCAGGCGCTTCTTCGACTGCCTCAAGCGGGTAGCCAGGGAAAAGCCGGTGTTTATTTGGAAGGGGGGCGACACCGAGGCGGGGACCAGGGCTACTGCCTCCCACACCGCCTCCATGGCTGAGTCCCCCGCTATCTGGCAGGCCCTCATGAGACAGAGTGGAGCCATCAAGGTGGACAACCTCGATGAGATGATCGATACCGCAAAGCTGCTGCTTCATGCCAAGCCCGTCGCCGGGGAAAGGGTGGGGCTGGTAGCCGCCACCGGCGGGCAATCGGTGGCCATAAGCGACGCCTTCGCCAAAGCCGGCTTAAGGGTTCCCTGTCTCAGCCAGGATTCCTACCAGGAGCTTGCTTCCTTCTTTGATATTATCGGTGCCAGCTATCAGAATCCCTTCGATGTGTCCTCAAACCTGCGTTCACTGGAGAATGTGCTCAGGATACTGGATATCCTGGACGGGGATGAAAACATCGACTCTGTGGTCCTGGAGTTTTCGATTTTCTTGCTTGCCCGGTGGATGACGGGCCCTCAGTCCCTGGACGGGTTCCTTGACGGCCTGGCCCGGTTCAAGGCCAGATCGACTAAGCCTTTTCTGACGGTTCTCGTGTCAGTTCACATGGAAGAGAGGGCCAGTGAGGTCCGCCATAAGCTGACGCAGAGGGATATACCCTGCTTCCCCAGCTTTGAGAGGGGGGCTGGCGCCCTGAGAAAGATGGTGGACTACTACAGGTTCCGCCAGGCTGAGGGAATTCCGGTTTAAGGCCGTGGCCCTATTGCGGGGCAGTGACAATGTCGCCTGGGGGTTATGAATCGAGATGTCAGCGACCAAGCCAAGGGTAGTCATAACTGGCCTGGGTGCCATAACGCCGGTGGCTGTGGGGCTGGAGCAGAGCTGGCAGGCTTTACGCCAGGGGAAGTCCGGGATCGGGGAGGTTACCGGCTTTGACACCGGCCAGTTTCGGTCCAAGATCGCCGGTGAGGTAAAAGGCTTTCATCCTGAGGATTTCATGGAGCGGAGGGTGGTGAGGAGGATGGATCGCTTCATCCATTTCGCCCTAGCTGCCGCTCGTATGGCCATGGAGGACTCGGGGCTGGGCGTCAACCCCGGGAATGCCGAGCGGGTTGGTGTTTCCGTGGGCACAATGCTCGGCGGGATATTGACCCTGGAAAGAAATCACCAGCTTATCCTTGAGGGTGCCTCCCATGATCTCTCCCCTTTCTTCCTTCCCGGCTTTATCACCAATATGGCAGCGGGGCAGGTGGCGATGCAGTTTGGCGCCAAGGGACCGAACCTGTGTCCGGCCACCGCCTGCGCTGCCGGCACCCACGCTATCGGTGAGGCCTTCAAGGTCATCCAGAGAGGGGACGCCGATGCCATGATAGCCGGGGGGGCGGAGGCACCCGTTAGCCCCATATATTTCGCTGGCATGGATGCCCTGCGGGCTATTTCCCCCAGAAATGATGACCCCCACAAGGCCAGCCGCCCCTTTGATAAGGATCGCAACGGCTTCGTCATCGCCGAGGGGTCGGGCATCCTTGTTCTGGAAAGACTCGAGCTGGCCTTAAGCCGGGGGGCCAAGATCTATGGCGAGGTGTTGGGTTATGGCTTAAATAGCGATGCCTACCATATAACCTCGACCTCTCCCGGGGGAGAGGGCGCCGCGCGCTGTATGCAGATGGCGCTCGACGACGCCGGTATTTCCCCTGGCCAGGTGGATTATATCAATGCCCACGGGACATCGACTCTGATCAATGACCTCTCCGAGACTCAGGCCATAAAGACTGTCTTCAAGGAGCGTAGCCAGCGGATAGCCATCAGCTCCACCAAGTCCATGATCGGGCACCTGATCGGTGCTGCCGGGGCGGTGGAGGCCATCTTTTGCCTGCTTACTATCCGGGATGGAATTATCGCCCCCACCATCAATTATGAGACTCAAGACCCCGAGTGCGATCTCGATTATGTTCCCAACGTAGCCAGGAAGGCCGGAGTGAGGCTGGCCCTTTCCAATTCCTTCGGCTTCGGCGGCACCAACGCCAGCCTGGTTGTTGAGAAATTGGGCGAGTGAGGGGGGATGATGGGGCAGGGGTGGCGACCTTCTTGGGTCAGGCCATCCACCGCTTCCTTCGTCTATAGTGCTTGAGATCCCGGTAGCTTTTCGTTTCCCCGGCGGTGCTGAGCCCCAGATAGAATTCCTTCACATCCTCGTTGTTCTGCAGCATGTCAGCGCTTCCTTCAAGAACCACCCTGCCGGTCTCCATCACGTAACCATGATGGGCGATGGAGAGGGCAATCTTGGCGTTTTGCTCCACAAGCAGGATAGAGGTCCCCTCCTCGGCGTTGATCCTCTTGATTATGTCGAAGATCTCCTTTACCAGGACGGGGGCCAGCCCTAAAGAGGGCTCATCCAGAAGCATAAGCTTGGGACGGCTCATCAGGCCGCGCCCGATCACCATCATCTGTTGCTCCCCCCCCGAGAGGAAGCCGGCGGTTTGGCGGCGAAGGTCTTTGAGCACGGGGAAATACTCGTAAGTGAGGTCCAAGTCCTTTTTTATTTGGGCGCGATCGTTGCGGACGTAAGCGCCTATTTTTAGATTATCCTCCACCGTGAGGTGCTGAAATATCCTTCGCCCCTCCATCACCTGGATAATCCCCAGCCGGACTATATTTACCGGCTCCATCCTATCTATCCTGTGCCCGTCGAAGTGGATGCTGCCCTCGCTGACCGCTCCCGCTTCCGTTATCAGCAGCCCCGATATGGCCTTGAGGGCGGTGCTCTTCCCGGCCCCGTTGCTGCCCAGGAGGGCGATGATGCTCCCGTCAGGGACCTCCAGGGAAACCTGCCTCAGTGCCAGGATAACCTCGTGGTAAAAGACTCTGATGTTATCTAATTTCAGCATATGCCTCTTCCTCCTGGGGGTGAGGTCGCCTCTCCCAAGGCTTCATACTTCAAGATTTTATATTATAATCCACGCCTCAATAAAGAATCAAGTCTTCGGCCGGGCCGCCCCGGGTCAGGCTCTAGTAGGAGAAAGGCCATAGCCGGTAATAGACCTTAAACCTCTCCCACAAATAGATCAATCCGTGTGGGGCGAGCATTATGAAAACGATGATCGCCAGGCCATAGGCTACCTGGCTGGTCAGGGCGGCAAAGACCCGCTCCGGTATACTGGGGGCCCATTCGGCTATCCTTGGGCTAAGGACGGTCCCAAACTCGCCCAAACCCTTGAGGAAGACCACCCCCAAGACGGTTCCCGCGACGCTGCCCCAGCCCCCGATGATCAGCATGCCCAGCATCCATATGGCATCCCATATCTGGAACTGCTCGGCGTGGATAAAGGTCACGTGGTGGGCCCACAGGGAACCGGCTATCCCGGCAAAGAAGCAGCCGATGAAAAAGGCGAGGAGTTTGTAGTGAGCGATATTGACACCGGTTGCCGCCGCGGCTATGTCGTTGTCCCTTATGCCGACAAAGGCTCTGCCAACCCTGGAGCGTGATATGTTTTTGGCCACGATTACCGCCAGAACGGCGAAGAACAGGACGAGAAAATACTTGCGTATATCGCTGTCGAAGGTGAAGCCGGCTATGCTGGCCTCGGGCACCCTCAGTCCATCCGACCCGCCGGTCAGACTTTTGGTGTGGTTTATGACATAGGGCACGATCATCATGGCGGCAAAGGTGGCTACCACCAGATACAATCCTTTCAACCGCAAGGCAGGCAGGCCGAACACGAGCCCGAACACGGCAGCCAGCAGCCCGGCACTGACGATGGCGAGGGGGAAGGGTAAGTCCCATCTGGTGCTGAGAATCCCGGAAACATAGGCGCCCATGGACATGAAGGCGGGCTGACCGAAGTTTATCTGCCCGCATAGCCCGCTTACGATGCACAGGCCGAGGACAGCGATGAGGGTGATGCCGATATCAATGGCCAGAGACACGCTCAGCACCCCTTCCCAGCTCCGGCCCCCGGCCCCGGCCCAGAAGGGGAAATAGATGAGGGCCAGCATGAAGGCGATGAGGATGAACCACTGTGCCCTGGTTCGGACAACAGCCATGTCCTTGCCGTAGTCGGCGCTGAAATAGCCGCTGGGCTGCATCGCTTATACCCTTTCTACCGTCTTCTGGCCCAGGAGCCCATGGGGCCTGATCAGCAGCACCACGAGGGTCAGCATCATGGGGAAGATCTCTCCGATTCCTTTGAGGCTCTCGATTCTTTCAAGGTATCCCTCGGCCATCTTGGTGGCCACGCCCATGAGTATCCCGGCGAGCAGGGCGCCCAGGATGGAATCTATCCCCCCCAGGATCACCACGGAGAGGGTCATCAGCCCCATGAAGGCCAGACCCAGGTTGACACCGCTTATGCCGGCGAGAAGGATTCCCCCCAGCGCCGCGATAATGCTGGCCGTAACCCACGACAGTTGATAGATCCTCTTCACGCTTATCCCCAGGCTTTGAGCTGCCACCTTGTCCTCGGAGGCTGCTCTCATGGATAGGCCGGCCTTGGTGTACTGGAAGAAGAGGGAGAGGAGAGCGACGAAGGCTATGGCTATGAAGAAGCTGACAATAAAATTGGTGGGCAGCATTATATCGCCCAGATTGACCGTGCCTGTGGGTACGATATCGGGGTAGGCGTGGGGATCGGGCCCCCAGACCACCAGCACCAGGCCCCGGAGCACGCCCGCAAGCCCCAGGGTCAGCATAATCATGGTATGGATGGGGGCGCTGGTCATGCGGCGCAGCAGGAGGCGCTCCACCACCAATCCCAGGGTGATGGCAAAGACCAGGGTTACCAGGAGGGCGACCGGCTTGGCCAAATCCCACTGGTCCATAGCGGTCCAGGAGATGTAAGCCCCCAGCATTACCATTTCTCCGTAGGCCAGGTTGAAGGTCTTACCCGCTTTGAAGATCACCACAAAGCCTACGGCTATCTGCGAATAGACCCCTCCTACTAGGATGCCCATGAGGAGTAGCTGCAGGAAGTCGGTCACGCGGTCATCACCTGGGGAGCTACCTCCATGTGGTCAGGCTAGTCTTTACCCGCTGTCCCTGTATCTGACTCCGGCCTCTTATCCAGGACCAGGTTCCCCTCCTCGTCAAAATGGCCGCTGTCCCCGGTGTGCAGCCAGCCATCCCTCAGCTTCTGCTTGGTAGCCTCCGGGTCCTTGTAATAGCCTTGGAAGACGGTATCGCCCTTCACCAGGACTTCCCCGTCCTCGGATATTCTTATTTCCACCCCGGCTATCGGTTTGCCCACGCTATCCGGCCTGGAATCAGCCAGCCTTTGCGCCGTTGCTGACGGCGCCTCTGAGGGCCCGTACCCCTGTGTCACCTTGGCACCGATAGCATAGAACCAGCGGTAAACATCGGGACTTACGGCGCCGCCGCCGGTGACCACGAGCCTGCACCTCGACATCCCCAGCCTGTCCCTGATACCCCTGAAGGCCATGAGATTGGTCAGCCCGTACCAGGCTCTTAAGAGCGGGTTTGCCTCTTGCCCCGCCAGGTGCAGGTCAGCCATCTTATAGCCGCTGGGAAGACAGAGCCTGTAGGTGGATCTCTTTAGAAAACTGGCATCCGCCAGCTGGGACTGCATCATGGAATATATGGCCTCCAGTATCATGGCCGGGTATACCATACGCTCAGGGGCGATCTCTCTCATATCCAGGGGCACGGTCTCAGGTGACTCCGGGAAGTTCACCTTGAAGCTGGTTACCAGTGAGCTGGCGATGCCCCTTATCTGCTCCATATCCCGGGCCGGGGAAAGGAAGGAGAAATGGTCATCACTCTCATAGCTGGGGTTGATTTCCTGGAAGCCTCGGGCGGCGCTTATCATATTATTGTGGCTGAGCATTGCCCCCATGGGTGTGGTTGCCGCCTCCGGGGTGTAAGATATGAGAGCCACAGCCTCCCCGGTGCCCCTCTCAACATCCCGCTCAAAAACCCCGGGCTGTTTTTCCTCATGCTGCTTGCCCAGCTCCATCACCTCATCGAGGCTCATCAGCAGGGGGTCTTCATAACCGGTCAACCCTTTGGACTGCCAATAGATCACCTTCTTCAGCGTGGGCAGTTTGTCCTTGATTTCCAGCAGTTTATCGACCTGTTCCTGGTCTCTAGCTATCACGAAGATGGAATCGGAGTGGTTGACGATGTATTCGATCTGCTGGGGGGTAGCCTCGACATCGATCCCCACGGCCACCCCGCCCCCTGCCATAGTGGCGATTTCAGCCCAATACCACTGGGGACCATTGTCGCCGATGATGGATACCTTTTGCTCTGGTTCCAGCCCCAGGCTTTTCAGGCCCAGGCAGAGGTATTTCACGCTCTCATGATAACCTTTCCAGGTATATTCCCTCCAGATCCCAAGCTCCTTTTGGCGCATGGCAACCTTTGTGTCCCCATAGCTTTGGTAATTGTGCAATAGTAGCTTGGGCAGCGTGTTCGCTCCGTTCACAATAGCCTCCTCGGGTAGAGCAGCCTATCCGGGCAACTTCATTCTCCCAGATAGGCAGTGATGACCTCTGGGTTGTGTTTGATCTCATCGGGGGTACCTTCGGCGATCTTGCGCCCGAAATTGAAGACGACGATCCTATCGGCAATATCCATAATCAGTCCCATATCGTGCTCGATGAGGGCAATGGTTGTCTTTTTCTCCTCAGAGATGTCCAGGATGAACCTGGCCATATCCTCCTTCTCCTCGGTACTCATTCCCGATGTGGGCTCATCGAGGAGGAGGAGTTTCGGTTCCTGGGCAAGCGCCCTGCCCAGCTCAACCCTCTTGCGCATCCCGTGGGGAAGCATAATTACCGGCTTCTTTCTTAACGGCTGCATCTCCAGAAAGTCGAAGATCTCCTCAACTTGCCTGCGATGTTCTATCTCCTCCTTGCGTGCCCAGCCGAAGTAGAGGGCTCCGGTAAGAACCCCGGACTTCTGGTGTGCGTGACGCCCGGCGAGCACATTATCCAGGGCGGTCATCGCGGGGTAGAGGGCAGGTTGCTGGAAGGTGCGGGCGATGCCCAGGGCGGCTCTCTTGTGGGTGGGAAGGCGGGTTATGGCTTTGCCCTCGAAATATATCTGCCCCCTCTGCGGGCGATAATATCCCGTTATGCTGTTGATGAGGCATGTCTTCCCGGCACCGTTGGGCCCGATAATGGCTAGGAGCTCCCCTCTTTTTATCTCCACGCTCACCTCTACCAGGGCGTTGACCCCTCCGAAGCTGAGAGATATATCGTCCATTTTCAGAATTGCGCTATCTTCTCTCTCCATAGATCAACCTCCTTCTGGGAGCGGCGCCGTAGAGAACGGGCTGATGCTAGCATACTTGTCAGGCGATGTCAATAATCGGTCGAGCTATACTTCGGTCGCCGCCTTGACAGGGGGGCTGGGGCCTGCCTATAATTAACCCGATTTCGACCGGATAATTGGGGCGATGGTGATGGAGATCGATGTAGCCCAGCAACTTAAGGAAGGTGTAGGCTCCAGCCGCAGCTATCAAATAAGCGACTTCACCGGGGAGGAGCAGGGGCGTTTCCCGGTTCAGGGCCAGGTCGAGCTGCTGCGCATTGACCGGGGAATTCTGGTCAGGGGCACCCTGGAGACCAAGATCAGGGCGATGTGCAGTCGCTGCCTGAGCCCCTTCGATCATCCCCTCAGGCTGAGGCTCGAGGAGGAGTTCCTCCCCGTTGTAGATGTGCTAAGCGGCGTCTCGCTCCCGGTGGCCGAGGGAACGGGGGCTTTTACCATCGATGAGAACCATGTTCTCGATCTGAGTGAGGCGGTGCGCCAGTATGTGCTGCTGGCTGCGCCCATGAAGCCGCTTTGCCGCAAGGACTGCTCCGGGTTGTGCCCTTCCTGTGGTCGCAATCTCAACCAGGGGCCCTGCGGCTGCCTGGCCGGCTCGCCGGACCCGCGTTGGTCCCAGTTAGAGGGGCTGGTGGGGACCGGTGGCCTGCTCAGGCGTGAGAGGAAAGGAAACAGCTAGAAGATGGCGCTACCTAAAAGAAAGTATGCCAAGGCGCGCCAGGGCAAGCGGCGCAGCCACCTGCAGTTGACCTCTCCGGCCCTGGCTCTTTGCCCCCAATGCCACAGCCCCAAGCTCTCCCATCGCGTTTGCCTTACCTGCGGGAGCTATGCGGGCAGGGAAGCCATCACCATCAAGGCCCCCAAGCGGAGGGCGGAGTGACGGTGGCGGGTGCCTGGAATTGAGCTCTTCCTTATTTTCATTTTCCCACTATCCCGGCTGCTAGAGGCTGACCTTGCTCAGAACTGCTATCTGTGATCTATTCAATATAAAGTATCCCGTTATTCAGGGGGGTATGGCTTGGCTGTCGACGGCGGAGCTCGTTTCCGCGGTGTCCGAGGCCGGGGGGCTGGGGATTATCGGGGCTGGCTCTTCCCCGCCAGCTTGGGTCCGGGACCAGATCCACCGGACCCGGCAGTTGACCTCTAAGCCCTTTGGCGTCAATCTCATGCTGATGTCGCCCCACTGCCAGGAGGTTATCCAGGTGATCCTGGAGGAGGGGGTGGATGTGGTTACCACCGGCGGCGGCAATCCAGGGGTGTTTGTCCCCAGGTTCAAGCAGGCGGGAGTAAAGGTGATGCCAGTGGTCTCCAGCGTGGCCTTGGGCCGGAGGTTGGAGCGATTGGGCGTGGATGCCCTGGTGGCTGAAGGCATGGAATCGGGGGGGCATATCGGGGAGACCACCACCATGGCTTTGCTGCCTCAGGTGGTGAGCAGCGTGGATATACCGGTGGTGGCGGCGGGGGGCATTGCCGATGGCCGGGGGCTGGCGGCTGCTCTGGCCCTCGGGGCTCAGGGCGTCCAGATGGGGACGCGATTCGTTTGCTCCCAGGAGTGTATCGCCCATCCCAAGTTCAAGCAGAAGGTGGTTGAGGCGCGAGATCGAGCCACTGCGGTCAGCGGGCAGCCCACGGGGCATCCGGTGCGTTGCCTGGAGAACAAGCTGACGCGCCGGTTCCTGGCCATGGAGAGGGCAGGGGCCTCGGCCAAGGAATTGGAGGAGCTTGGGGTGGGGAAGGTGGAGCTGGGGGTGATAGAGGGTGATGTGGAGAACGGCTCGCTCCTGGCCGGTCAGATCGCGGGGTTGATAAAGGATATAAAGCCGGCGAGGGCTATCGTCGAGGACATTATGGCTGAGGCCGAGGCGGCGATTGCCGGCCTCGGTCGCTTGTGCCAGGGGCAGGCTGGTGGTTGAGGAAAAGGCGGCTCAGGCGGCGAAAACCAAGGTTGCCTATGTTTTCCCCGGGCAGGGCTCTCAAGGTCGGGGCATGGGCTACGAGCTTTACCGCAGCTCGGCTGCGGCCCGGGCCGTTTTCGACGAGGCGGACACGGTTTTGGGCTTCCCCCTTTCTCGGCTCTGCTTTGAGGGGCCCGATGCGGAGCTTGGCCTCACTATCAACAGCCAGCCGGCGATACTGACCGTCAGCCTGGCCTGCTTGAGGGCTGCGGCTGAGGCGGGCCGGTGGCAGGGGGCGAGCATGCCCGATTTCGTCGCCGGGCATAGCCTGGGCGAGTATACCGCGCTGGTGGTGGCCAATGTGCTTGACCTGGCTGAGGCGATTCGTCTTGTCCGGGAGAGGGGGAGACTGATGCAGGAGGCAGGGGAGAGACAGCCCGGGGGCATGGCAGCCATAATGGGTCTTGACGAGGCCTCCCTGGAAGAGGTGTGCCAGGAGGCGGGCACCCAGATCGCCAATATCAATTGCTCGGGTCAAATCGTGATCAGCGGGGCCCATGAGGCTTTGGTCCGGGCCATGGACCTGTGCCGGGTGCGGGGAGCACGCCGCACTATCCCGCTTCAGGTCAGCGGCGCCTTCCACTCCCCCCTGATGCGGCCAGCCCTCGAGGGGATGACCGAGATCGTCTCCACTTTGGGCTTGCGCCGCCCTGCCGTTCCCATTGTGGCCAACACCACCGCTCAGCCGATCACCGACGCTGAGGCGGTGAAGGCGGAGCTCCTGGGGCAGCTATGTGGCTGTGTTCAGTGGCAGAGGTCGATCGAGTATATGGTGGCGGCGGGGGTATCGACCTTCGTCGAGATAGGCCCGGGACAGGTGCTCACCGGGCTCATCAGGCGAATCGACAAAGATGTGCAAACCGTCAATATAGGCGATGTCCCGACCGATGGGGACACCAGTGACTGAAGGCCCATCTCGCCGCTGTGGCGATGGGCGAGCTTCGGAGGCAAAGTTGGCGCTGAAAGTGGATCTCTCCTCCAGGGTTGCTATAGTCACCGGGGGTGGTGACGGGATTGGCAGGGCCACGGCTTTGGCCTTTGCTGAGGCGGGGGCCCAGGTGGTGGTGGCTGATATCCGGGCCGAGGCGGCATCTCAGACTGCTGAGGAGATCGAGGCCAAGGGGGTGAAAGCCCTGGCCGTACCCGTTGATATCAGCCTTGGTGAGCAGGTAACTGACATGGTGGCCAGGACCGTGGAGGCCTTCGGCAGAATCGATATCCTGGTCAACAATGCCGGCATCACCCGGGACCGGCTCCTGCTCCGGATGTCAGACGAGAATTGGGACGGGGTGCTGAACATCAATCTCAGGGGCGCTTTTCTGTGCACCAGGGCCGTGGTAAGATACATGGTGAGGCAGCGCTGGGGCCGCATCATCAATATCGCCAGCGTCATCGGCTTGATGGGGAACGTGGGCCAGGCCAACTACGCTGCGGCTAAGGCAGGGCTTCTGGGACTCACCAAGACCGCTGCCCGGGAGATAGCCACCCGTGGGGTGACGGTCAATGCTGTTGCCCCCGGCTTCATCCAGACCAGGCTGACAGAGCGACTTGGGGAGGAGGTGAAGCAGCGTATCTTGCAGCAGATCCCCCTGGGTAGCTTTGGCTTGCCTGAGGACGTGGCCCATACCGTCCTTTTTCTTGCCTCTGAGGAGGCCCGGTATATAACGGGTCAGGTTCTAAACGTGGATGGGGGCATGGTGATGGCCTAGGGAGGGGGGAGATGATCGAGCGTTACCGATTTGGCGAGCTGGTGGCCGATGGCAAGAGGTATACCACCGACGTTGTCGTTACCCCCAATGGCGTGAACGGTTGGTGGCGGCAGGAGGGGCACCGGGTGGCTGTGGCCGACCTTGCACCCTTTCTCTCCTCCGGCCCTGAGGTGGTGGTGGTGGGCACTGGAGACAGCGGGCTGATGGAGGTATTGCCTGAGCTTCGGCGCTATCTTGAGGCCCAGGGTATCGACCTTATCGCCGAGACCACCGATAGGGCGTGCCAGACCTATAATCAGCTCTCAGGCCGGCAGAGGGTTGTCGCCGCCCTGCATCTCACCTGCTAGCGGGGCGATGTCCTCTCAGCGACATGGGGTCGGGCTAAAAGGTCCGTGAAATTCCAGGGAACCGTGAGCCTTGCTGAAATGAAGGATGTGAAAGGCGGCTATGGGGCAGGAGGTACCGGGGTGGATGGGCCCCTGTGCCCGAGTAGGGGGGAGCGTTGGCTGGCACCAGACGAAAGTCCAGGATCATAGCCCTGCAGACGCTATACGAGGCGGATTGCGCGGGTCACGACCCGCAAGCGACCTTGGCTCGATCGCTTGAGGAGAAAGCCTTGTCTGAGGAGTCGGCTTTATTTGCCCGGGAACTGGTCAGCGGCGTGGTGGAGAGCAGGCAGCGGATAGATGATATAATTCAGACGTTTGCCCCGGCATGGCCCTTGGAGCAGATGTCTCCTATCGATAGGAACATCCTCAGGCTTGCAATCTTTGAGATTTTGCTCAATAATAGTGTCCCGGTAAAGGCTGCCATCAATGAGGCGGTGGAACTGGCTAAGAGCTTCGGCAGCGATAATTCGCCAAAGTTTGTCAACGGGGTTCTGGGCTCGGTTAGCGCCTGGGCCAAAAGGTAGAAAGATATCTTAGGAAAAGGAGGTACAAGGTGGCTACAGTTTTCGAGCGGCTGAGAAAGATCGTCGTGGAGCAGTTAGGTGTCGGGGAGGAGGAGGTGGTGTCCACTGCTTCCTTCGTCGATGATCTAAACGCCGACTCCCTCGACCTCGTGGAACTCATCATGTCAATTGAAGAGGAGTTCAGCGACGCTAGCAAGAAGATAGAGATACCGGACGAGGATGCGGAGAAGATTCTAACGGTGCAGCATGCCATTGACTATCTTAAGGATAAGGGGATTGAGGATGACTAGCAGGCTGGGACTTAAAGGGGTGAATCCTCTTTAGGGCTTGCTAGCCTCTTCAGCACCTCCTCTAACGCGCTGGGCCACCCCTCCCCCAGGCGTTTCAGGTCGAGCCTGAGCTGGCTGTGACCTATCTTTACCCCATCTCCGTAGCTGTTTTCTGGAATTTTATCCTCCAACTTGAGTATCGCCTGCCCATCCTTGGTGGAAATTGAGCGGACACCGCCGGCGGCGGCGATGGCCTTGATCTTCACGATATAGAGGAGGTTCTTGGCTGGCAGCGGGGGTTCGCCGAAGCGATCGCCGAGCTCTTGAGCCATGTCTGTCGCCTCCTCCGCTGACTCGACCTTGGTCAGCCGCTGGTAGAGGGCCAGCCGGGTGCTGACATCGGAGATATAGTGCTCCGGGATATAGGCGGGGAGGGGCAATTCTATGGTGGGTGCGGGGGGTCGGGGAGCCGGGGCTGGGCTGTCTCTTAGCTCGGCCACCGCCTCACCCAGCAGCCGACAGTAAAGATCAAAGCCCACGGCCCCTACATGCCCGCTTTGCTCCGTGCCCAGCAGATTGCCGGCACCGCGTATCTCCAGGTCTTTCATGGCGATGCGGAACCCCGCCCCCAGCTCCGTTGCCTGGGAGATGGTCTTGAGCCGCTTCTGGGCACTGGGGGTGAGCTGCCTGCCCCTTTTATAAAGGAAGTAGGCGTAGGCGCGGTTGCTGCCCCGGCCTACCCTGCCCCGCAGTTGGTAGAGCTGTGTCAGCCCCAGCTTATCGCACTCATTGACGATGATGGTATTGACGTTGGGCATATCCAGCCCTGACTCGATGATGGTGGTGGAGGCCAGCACATCTATTTTGCCCTGGGAGAAGGCAAACATGGTCGACTCCAGCTCCTCCTCAGCCATCTGTCCATGAGCGATGGCCACCACCGCCTCGGGCACCAGCGCCGCCAGCCCCTGGGCCAGCCGGGAGATGGTCTGAACCCGATTGTGGACGAAAAAGACCTGCCCACCCCTCTCCAGCTCCCTTATTATCGCCCCCCGGACCAGCCGCTCATCGTATTCAGCAACATAGGTCTCAATGGCCAGGCGCTCCTCAGGCGGGGTTTCCATGGTGCTCATATCGCGCACCCCGGCCAGGGATATGTGAAGGGTGCGTGGGATGGGGGTGGCGCTCAAGGTAAGAACGTCCACCTCTTTTCGCATCTGCTTCAAGCGCTCCTTGTGGGCCACGCCGAAGCGCTGCTCCTCGTCGATTATCACCAGCCCCAGGTTCTTGAAGGCGATATCCCTCTGGAGCAGCCGATGAGTGCCGATGCAGATGTCCACGCTGCCACTGGCCAGCCCCTCGATGACGGTGCGCTGCTCCCCCTCTGAGCGAAACCGACTCAATACCTCGACGCGAAGGGGAAATGCCCCCAGCCTCTGGCTGAAGCTGGCGAAATGCTGCTGGGCGAGGATGGTGGTGGGCACCAGCACCGCCACCTGCCTGCCATCCATTACCGCCTTGAAGGCTGCCCGAATGGCAACCTCGGTCTTGCCATAGCCCACATCGCCGCACACCAGCCGGTCCATAGGCTTGGGACTCTCCATATCCGCCTTGGCCTCTCTCACCGCCTCAAGCTGGTCAGGGGTCTCAATGTAGGGGAAGGAGGCCTCCATCTCCTGTTGCCATATGCTGTCGGGGGAGTAGGCGAAGCCGGGGATAACCTCCCGGGCGGCATAGAGGGCCAGCAGCTCCTGGGCGATGGCCCCCGCTGACCGCTTGACCCTTTGCTTGGCCCTGGCCCACTCCTGGGTGCCCAGCCGGCTCAGGGCTGGAGGCTGTCCCCGGGGGCCAATATAGCTGCTGACGCGGTCAACCTGATCGCTGGGCACATAGAGCTTGTCACCGGCGCCATACTCCAGGGCCAGGTACTCGCGCTCGCCCCCATCCAGGCTCATCGTGACCATGCCGGCGAACCTGGCAATGCCGTGGTCGATGTGCACCACATAGTCCCCCACTATCAGCTCGGAGAGGAATGCCTGGCGGCGCACGGCGTGTTTCCTCACCTGGCGCCGCTGCTTGATGAAGCCAAAGACCTCGACGTCGGTGAAGACGGCGAGCTTGCCCCCGGAGCCGGGGGCTGTGGCTCCCCCCTCCATGACCCAGCCCTCAGCCAGCGAGCCTTGAAGCAGTGCCAGGGAGCCGGGTGGCGGCGGCTGCTCTATTGTGGCCTGGGGGGGGGCGATGATAACCTACTCGCCCAGAAGCTCTGAGATGCGGGCTGCCTGCAGGGAAACCACGATTACCCGCTGCCTCACCCG
>JAUVWM010000040.1 GCA_030604105.1 Dehalococcoidaceae bacterium | reverse complement strand
GCTACCCTATCCCCAGTATTGTCTGGCCTTGAAGGAAGACGATATGTTCTGGAGCTTCGCCGACCCGGGCTGGGCGTATGGGTTGCTCACCACTGGCACCGCTGTGTTAGCGATGGGCGGGTCGCTCCTAGTATATGGCGGCCGTTTCGATGCCAAGGCCTGGTATGAGATCATGGAAAGGTATGAGGTCACCAATTTCACCGCCGCGCCTACCGCCTACAGGACGATAATAGCCGCCGGGGACGATTTGCCAAAAAAATATAAGCTTAAGGTGAGGCGATTTAGCAGCGGCGGGGAATACCTCAACCCTGAGGCCAGCCAGTGGTGTCAGAAACACTTCGGAGCGTCTATCTCCGATCAATATGGCGTGACTGAAACAGGGATGAATCTGGGCAACTTCCCTTTTATGAAGGAGAAGCTGGGCTCTATGGGCAAGCCCTGTCCCGGCTTCGAGCTGACCATTATGGATGAGGAGGGGACCGAGTTGCCTACAGGTCAGACTGGCCTGATCGCCGTCAGGAGGCATAAGTATCTTTTGGGCCAGGGCTACTGGAACGAGCCGGAAAAGTGGGAGGCCCGCTTTCTGAAGGGGGAGTGGTTCAATACCGGCGACCTGGCAGCCAAGGATGAGGACGGCTACTACTTCTTCAAGGGCAGAGAGGATGACGTTATCTCCAGCGCTGGTTTCCGGATTGGGCCTGCCGAGGTGGAGGGTACTCTGCTGGAGCACCCTGGAGTGGCTGAGGCAGCGGTGGTAGGCAAGTCCGACCCGCAGCGTGGGGAGCTTATCAAGGCCTTTATTGTCCTCAAGGCCGGTTTTGAGCCTTCGAGCGACCTGGCCAAGGAACTCCAGAATCTGGTGCGGGATAGATATTCCAAGCACGCCTACCCCCGGGAGATCGAGTTCCTTCGCGAGCTGCCAAAAACGGAAAGCGGCAAGATCATGAGGCGGGAGCTACGGCAGCGGGCACGATAGCCTTAACCTGGCACAGTAGTGCCCGGCAACAATAGCCCCCGCATAGGGGATCGCAGGCGTCGATGCCGTCGAGGATGAGCACGTTGCAATTCGACTCCCACAGCCCATGGAGCGACGGCTCCTCTCCCGGCTTTTCAGGAAACCACCACCCGTGCTGGATATTGATGACATTTCTGAGTGTAACATGGGCATGAACCTAACCCCAGTGTTCAGGATGAGGGGATACTCCTGGGCAACCTCAGGTGTGCTCACGGGGCTCTCAGGGGGCTCCTCGTAGAAGGGAAGGGGGGCAAAATGCCACTTTTGGTATCTGTTAAGGCTTATCTGGCGTCCCTGGAGAGACTCGAACTCTCGACCCACTGCTTAGAAGGCAGTTGCTCTGTCCACTGAGCTACAGGGACATTTCCATATCCGTCGAGTGTGATTTTAACACCCCCCTGGGGGCTCTGGCAAGTGAAGCTAGTTGCCCTACTTCTTCCTGGCTTTCCACTCATGGGTGTCCGCCACTTGCGGGGCCAAGATATCCCCCTTTTGCACACGACATACATCGTGTGCCATCTATGACGTATATTTCCCGTATTTATGCGCGGCTTCAATCATCCATTTCAGTCTGGTCGGGTCCACCAACCGATGGGAATGAGCCGCCGATAAAATGTAGCCGCCCCCTTTGGCGGCATCCCTTATCGCCTTCTTGACAGCAGCCTCCACTTCCTCCTGAGTGCCCCTGACCAGAAGATAAGAGACGTCCAGATTGCCCACTAAGACTAGCTTGTGCCCCACTTGCTCCCTTACTTTTCCCAAATCCATGCCCGCTGTGGGTTCCATGGTTAGTATGCCGTCAAAGCCCCACTCGACGAATTTATCGAGCAATGCATAGATGTTTCCGCAGGAGTGCCAGATCAACTTCCTGTTCCGTTTATGCACCAGCTCGGAGACCCGCCGGTAGCTGTCTCCAAATAGCCTCTCAATAAGCTCGGGATGCATAAACGGCCCAGTTTTTTGACTTAAATCATCTCCCCCCAGCACCACCTCAACGCCGGATCTCATCACCGCATCCAGGCACTTCAGGTAGACATCGGTCTGGAAATCGATAACCTTTTCCACGAAGTCGGGCTTCTGATACACGAATTTACTGAAGTTCACGAACCCCATCGGCTGCCAGGTGTTCTCGAATACCCCCGACCCAGCGAAGCCGATGGGAAGAATCCTGTCACCGTAGTTATCCGCCAGCCTCTTATGATAGTCGGCGACATTCTCTATGAGCTTGTCATATAGGGGCCTCTTCCTTTCAACCCAGGCATCCCACTCCTCCTCGGTGGTACAAAGCCCACGGACATAGCTGGACATCATGTTGCCATCCTCATCCACGCCCAGTTCCCAGACACGCCCAAATACATCGTGCAAGACCAGACCTAGCTTGGACTCCGGGTCTTCGACCGCCTGCATGAATGCGTATACCGTCCAGTTAGCGTCAAAGCCCAGCTTGATTGCCGCTTCCAGAACGTCCGCCCAACTGCCGTAGTACATATCGTTCCAGGACGAATTCATGTAATCCTTGATCTCATCCCTCAGTTCGGGGTTGCTTAGCATGCTGCCGATGTCAGCGGGCTTCTTGCCCAGAACCCGATCGCTGGTGGCCCGGTCCAAAATCAGACCCATCACCGGAACCCGGTCCGGCTCCTCATGATTTATGGCGGTCAGAATACGCTCCTTGAAGTCCATCACGAAGCGCCCCACCCCCTGATAATATCGGTGCCGGTAACTGCATCGGGCGCGAATGCGTCGGCGCCTGCGTTCTCGGCAAACTGCTCCGTGAGCGCTGCCCCACCTATGATGACTTTGACCTTGTCCCTGACGTTCTGCCTCTTTAATCCCTCAATGACTTTCCCGATCTCCGAATCCGTGGTGGTTAGCAGACAGGACATCCCCAGGGCGAGCGGATGATGCTCTTTGACGGCGCTGACGAACCCCTCTGCCGGCACATCGACGCCGAGATCGATTAGCTTGAACCCTGCACTCCTGGCATAGTTTATGAAAATGTCCTTGCCCAGATCGTGTAAATCGCCGGCCACAGTCCCCACCACAACGGTTCCCAGCGGTCCCGACGATGCGGTCTCCATCAGCGGCGACAGCAAATCCATTGTTTCCCTGGCGATCTCCCCGGCATATACCAGCTCAGTCAAAAACCACTCTCCCCGTTGAAACCTTTGCCCCACAACCTCTAAACCCTCGGAAATGGCATTGACGGCGTCGGCTATCCTGACATCGCCACCCGCTACCAGCTCGGCAAGCTCGACTGCGCCGTCCATATCCAGGTCCAGCAGCCTGGCCTTTAGTTGCTCGAGGATCTCGCCTGACATGATCCAATCCCCCAAATATCGAGATTTCCCATGTCAATGACTGTGGCTATGCTAAAGCGCCTGCTCGCTGGCTGTCAAGGGGGCCTTTGAAGCTACTTTAGCGTGGCCGGGGCCAGAGGCGCCGGGGCAGGTCCGGCGGGCCGAAGGGGGCTGAGAGATGGCCAGAGCATCAGTAGGAGAAGGGCCATATTCTGATATAGGCCTTAATCATGTTCACGAGATAGATCAGCCCCCGGGGCTGCCATAGGATGAGGACGATGACCAGCGCCCCGAAAGCCATGGTTGTCAGCGAAGCCCAACTCTCGGGATTTATCACGGTGAAGTTGTCGGCAAACCACGGGGTGTTCGTGGTCAACAATTGTTCCACCAGTTTGAGGATAGTTACTCCCATAATGACGCCCACGGTGCTTGCCCAACCTCCAATGGATATCATGCCCAGATACCATATCGAGTCAAAAACGGTAAGCTGCTCGGGCCGTATCAGGCCTATGTAGTGGACCAGAAGAGCGCCGCTCACCCCGGCAAAGGCAGCGCCGATGCTGAAGGCGAGGACCTTCTATATGTAAGTGCTTACCCCCGAGGCCTCGGCAGCGATCCAGTTGTCTCTCAACGCCACAAAGGCCCGGCCAACGCGGGAGCGCATCAGGTTCACGGAGACGAAGATGGCCACGGCCAGGACCGCCAGGATAAGGTAGAATATCTTGTGATCGGTATCGAAAGCGTACCCTGCCACCGAAGGGGCTTCCACCCCGAAGAGCCCGTTTGAGCCACCGGTGATGCTGGTGAGATGCATCACGACGTAAACGGCGATAAACTGGAAAGAGAGGGTGGCTATCGCCAAATAGAAACCATAGAGCCGGAGAGCCGGGATACCCACTACAGCCCCTATCGCGGCCGGGATAATGGCGCTGAGGGGAAGGGCAGCTATGAAGGGGAGGCCGGACTTCACGGTGAGAATGCCGGCGGTATAGGCTCCGAGCATGACAAACGCAGCATGGCCTATGCTAACCTGCCCCGCCAGCCCGGTGGTGATATTGAGGCCCAGGACAGCGATGATGGTGATGAGGGTGAAATTGATGAAGGTCAGCCAGCTAACATCGATAAAGGGAAGCCAGGGGACCAGTAACATAAAGACTATCAAGAGGCCAAGAAAGACCCAATGCGTCTTGGTCCGCATAATGGCCATATCCTTGCCGTAGCCAATGTCAAAGTAACCGGAGGGACGCATCGGTCACACCCTTTCCACCCGCTTGGTCCCCATAAGACCAGTGGGCCTGATCATCAGGACAGTGAAAATCAAGACTGGCCCCCAAATCCCCCCAATTCCGCTCATATAGCTCTCCAGGTAGTGGTCAACCAGGTTTGTGGTTGTGCCCAAAACGAGGCCGCCGATAACAGCGCCCGGACACGAGTCCACGCCGCCCAAGATGACCACTGCCATGGCAGTCAGGGTCAGCATGGAAAGGCCAGGGCTGACTCCAAAAACGACGCCCAGGAGAATACCGCTGGTGGTGCCGATAATGGTGGCCAGAATCCAGGCCAGCTGCGCCGACTGTTTCGTATTCACGCCCACGCTTTGGGCTACCTGCTGATTATCCGAGGTCGCTCTCAGGCCCAGCCCCACCTTAGTGCGGGTAAAGAGATAGAGAAAGCCGAGGAGTATGACCATAGCCACCAGGAAGCTCACTATATACTCCTTGTACAGCACTACCGACCCCAGCTCAAGCGGCCCCTTGGGCATGAAGTCCGGGTAGGGGCGGGGCTGGGAGCCCCAGGCAAACATGGTGAAACCCTCCAGCAGTCCCATAACGCCCAGTGAGAGCACGAAGCCCAGCAGCATCAGCATTTGCGGTTCAAAGCGCAGCGCTCTCCGGAAGATAACCCGCTCCAGCACCAGACCGAAGACCACGGCGAACAATAAGGTACACAGGAGGGCAACCGGCACCGGGAGCCTGGGGGCAGCCTCGGACCCCATAAACGTCCACGCCATGAAGGCGCCGAGGGCAGCGAACTGGCCATAGGCGATGTTGAAGATCCCCACACACTTGTAGGTGATAACAAAGCCCTGAGCCAGCATGCCATATACGCCGCCAACCAGAAGACCAGACGTGATAAGGGTAATAAAGGTTGTCACTTTCCCCCCCCGTATCTCTATGCCAGTGGGAGTCCGTCATCGGCCCCAGGCTATCAAATTCGACGAATTATACCACACCCAGTCAATAGTTGACCATACCAAATATGCGATCTCGTCCTGTTTCCTGAAATACCGCGCTTCCCTTGACAAAGGGAGAGACTGCTGCTAAAGTGTACACACTTTTGTTTGCCTTCGAGTGTATGGAGAACGGGCCTTGGATGAAAGGAAGAAATCACCCCCAGCTCCGGGGGCCTAAGAATTCCGATATGTAGTATCGGCAGGTTCCATATCTTGCAGGGAGAGCAGAGTATGCTTCTTAGTGATCGGGCATGAGCGCATGGCGCTTATGCCTATTTTTAGTCTTGGCTCTGGAAACCCGGCCGAGCCATGTCCAGAGGCCAAGCGGGCACTGAGGCTGAGGCTGATCAAAGGAGGAAGCATGAAGGTGAAGGAGCGCCATCCCCTATATCAAGGCTTGGCAAACATAGTGGGGGCAGGGCATGTGACCGATGACGATTTTGCCTGCTGGGCCACCATCGGGGGCATAGGCATTGAGGTGCCCCCGGAATCACAACTGGTGGGGCCCCCGGATATAGTGGTCAGGCCCCAGAGCACGGAGCAGGTATCGAGGGTGATGAAGCTGGCCCAGCGGACCAGCACCCCGGTCACCGTGGCCGGCGCCAAGTCGGGCATCGGTGGCGGACACATGCCGTCGGAGGGCGGCATACTCCTGGACATGCTGGACATGGACAAAGTGCTCGATATCGACGAGGACTCAATGGTGGTCTGGACTCAGGCCGGCTGCACCTGGAGCAAGATGCTGACGGAGCTGGAGAGGAAGGGGCTTACCACCGGCTTTCTGGGGCCATGTGGCAACCTGTCGGCGGCCGTTGGCGGCGGCATCGCCCTGAACTCCTTCGGTGTCAACACGCCCAAATATGGCCACACCGGAGAGTGTGTCGCCTCCCTGGAGGTGGTCCTGCCCACGGGAGAGGTGATAAGGACGGGGACAAGGTCCAACCAGAATGCCAATTTCACCTACAGATATCTCCAGGGGCCGGACATGGCCGGGCTTTTCATCGGCGGCTCCGGGGTCTTCGGGGTGGTGACCGAGGCCGCCTTCAGGATCTACGACATACCGAAATACATCGAATTTACCGGCTTCGCCTTCAAGAGCATTGAAGCCGCGCTCGAGGCCATGTACCGGATGCAGAGGAGGAGATACGTAATCGACGGCATGATGTTGGTGGGTGAGACCGTGAAAATGATGGTGCCCCAGGCTGACCCGGAGACTATAGCCCTCCTGGCTGTCGCTTTCGATGATAACGATGAGAGGATAGTCAAGATACAGAAGGAGGTCTGCGATGAGATAGCCCTCCAGTGCGGCGGCCAGGACTGTGGCCCGGAGATAGCGCAGCTGGTGGTGAGCAACAAGTGGGGGCTGGCCACCACCATGTCCATGTCCTATGGAAATGCCATGGAATGTGTGGTCCCCACCTCAACCATGAACGCCTTGAGGGGCCGGGTGAAGGCCTGTCTGGAGCACGCCGCGGCCCATGCCCCTGATCTGGCCCGCGTACCCCATACCGACATGCCCAGCAACCAATGCTTCGCCCTGGTAAGCCAGCAGGCCATGGTGCTGGTCGGCTACCTGGGCAATTTCACCCCCTGGGACAAGAAGCTGCGGCAGAAGTGTTACCAGATAGACAGGGATTTCCAGTACTGGAGGATCAAGGAGCTGGGGGACTGCGTCTATTGGATAGGGCACCGGGGTACCGAGGCTGTGGTTGCTTCCTGGCATCCCGCATACCACGAGTTCCTCAAGAAGCTGAAGAGGACCGTCGATCCGAATCTGATACTTAACCGCGGCATACTGGGCCTGACCTAAAAGGTAAGGGAGGCAGGTGCAAAATGGCTCTTGAGAAGTATTACCCCGACGCACGTAATTGCATGAGATGCGGATACTGCCGCGACATTGTGGCTCCTGGAAGCATGGGATCGCCCATTCGGGACCCCTTCGGCATAGATGGGGTCTGCCCCGTCTATCATGAGAAGCGCTTCGACCACTACACCGCCCGGGGCCGGATGCAGATAGTGTGGGGCCTTTTGGACGGATTCTTCGACTACAGCCCCGCCCTGGCGGAGCACGCCTATACCTGCTGCGGCTGCAGCGCCTGCACCGCCGTGTGCTGGGCCGACGCCGAGAAACGAGGGGAGGAGGGGATAAAGACCGCCAGGATAATGAGGGCTATGAGGCAAGACGTCGTCGATATGGGGCTGGGCCCCCCGGAGCCCCTTAAGGCCAGGGATGCCCTGATCGATGCCCAGGGCAATCCCTTCGGCAAGCCAAAGGCTGAGCGTTCCAACTGGGCAAAGGGGCTCCCTCTGCCCCAAAAGGGCGAGCTGGTCTTCTGGGCTGGATGCTATGCCGCCTATGAGTACCCTGAGGTAGCCCAAGCGGTGGTCAAGGTATTGCGGGCTGCGGGCAGCGATGTTGCCTGCCTGGGCGATAAGGAGGGGTGCTGCGGCATGTTGGAGCTGTGGGATGGCAACCGCGCCAAGGCAAAGGAGCGGGCCGAGAGCAATGTAAAGGCTCTGGCCGAAGCCGGGGCCAAGAGGCTGGTCGTCTCCTGCGCCGAGTGCTACGACATCTTCAAGAACGATTACGCCGAGCTTGTGGGAGCCCTGCCCTTCGACGTGGTTCACACCTCCCAGCTCTTCGCCCAGCTGCTGGATGAGGGCAAGCTCAAGCTGGGCAAGCCGGTCAATAAGAAGGTCACCTACCACGATGCCTGCTACCTGAGCCGGCATAACGGCATCTACGAGGAGCCGAGAAAGCTCCTGAGCTCGATCCCCGGCCTGGAGCTGGTGGAGACCCGGCGCAAGGAGAAGTATGCCCTGTGTTGCGGCTCCGGGGCCGACATGCTGACGACGGCCTTCCCCGATGTAGGCCTGGCGATAGCTAAGCGCAGAGCGGAGGAGCTCAAAGAGGTCGCCGATATCGTGGTTACCGGCTGCCCCCGCTGCTTGCGAAACATCGCCGAGGGCGCCAAGGCACAATCCTTGGACCTCACGGCCCGTGACCTGGCCGTTGTCCTGGCCGAGGCATTGCCCTGAATTCAGCGCCCACGGGCCTTCGCCCTCGGCAGAAAAGAGAGGCAAGTCATGGCCCACATCGAGAGGAACATCCTGATCAATGCCCCCATCCAGCAGGTATTTCACTTCGTGGCTGATCCGGTTGACATGCTGAACTGGCTGAGCGGGCTCGTCAAGAACCAGGATGTCCCCCAGGGCCCGGTGGAGGTGGGGCAGAGCTGGACGCAATTCGTCCAGGTAATGGGCAGAAAATTTGAGTACCTTCGCGAGGTTACCGCGCACGATCCGCCGCGCCAGATAGCCTGGCGCTTCACCGCCATGGGGATCGACGGTATCGGCTACTGTGAGCTCGAGCCCGCCGAGGGTGGCACCAAGATAGTCTTCGGCCTGGACTACACCTACCCACGGTTGCTGCTCGGGGGCCTGCTGGACAAGCTGTTGATGGAGAAGCTGGCTAACCGGGAAGCGCAAAGCAGCCTGGAGAGGCTCAAGGCGCTCTTGGAGGACAGGCAGGATGCGGCACCGGGATAGGAGAGCCGCTCACCTGCCGAATGCTGAAATCCGAATCGAGGGGAGGAAGCTATGGAACTGATAGACAGGATCCGTGAGTCGGTGATGGCTATGGACGAGGATAAGTCGGAGGCGCTGGTCAAGGAGGCCCTCGACAAGGGGGTGGACGCAGGAGACATCCTGAACCGGGGCATTGTGGCCGGGCTCGAAGGGGTCGGCGAAAAGTTTGAGCAGGGGGACTACTTCCTGCTGGAGCTTCAGCTGGCGGGCGAGCTGGCGCAGAAGCTGATCTCAGTGGTCAAGCCCCATCTCACCGTCGAGGAGGCCGCGGCCAAGGGCACCGTGGTGATGGCAACCGTCAAGGGGGACCTGCACAACATCGGCAAGAACATGGTGAGCCTCCAGCTCTCCCTGGCCGGGTACCAGGTGTATGACATGGGGATAGACCAGGCCACCATGGATATCATCGACAGGGCACAGCAGGTGAATGCCGATGTCATCGGCCTCTCCGCCCTGCTCCAGACCACCATACCCAATCAGGAGGAGGTGATCCAGTACCTCAAAGAGCTGGAGCTCAGGGAAAGATTCAAGGTGATCATCGGCGGCGGCTTCACCAATCAGCTTCATGCCGACCTCATCGGGGCCGATGGCTGGGCAGAGAATGCGGTGCAGGCGGTCCAGGTGATAAACAGCTTGCTTGGGAAAGGGAGGTAAGAGATGATCAGCATTCTCGATGCTCAGGAGAGAAGCATTCGTGGCCCGCTCATGCCCGAGCTGGAGTTCGACAAGAAGTACCAGCGCACTTTGCGGGAAGTGGCCGACAAGTGGTGCCGCCAGCACTTCAAGTTGAGCCCTCAGGAGCTCATCCCGGTGCCCGAGTCCGGCGATGCCGTCTACGAGGCTGCCCTGGAGCTTATCGCCCGGGTGGGACTCTATCACATCAATACCCATCGGGTCATCGAGTTCACCCGCCAGGAGATAGACGAGACGGCAAAAAACTGCGGCCGGCCGTACACCCTGGGCGAGGGCCGGGAACAGGTGACGATCAAGCCCCGCTTCCTGGGCGACCCCAGCATTCCGCCGAGCTTCCCCGGGCCAGGAACCATCCCCGTCAGCGAGGAGTTCTTTGTCGCGCTCCACACGTCCATCATCAAGCAGCCCGAGGTCAACGGGGTGTGCCCCGGCAGCCTGGTAAAGGTGGGAGGCTTCGAGAACAAGATAGGCACGGCAGGGGAGCTCATGAACGTCTTCCACGAAGTCCGGCTGGTGCGAGAGGCGATCCAGCGGGCAGGCAGACCGGGGTTCGTCATCGGCGAGGCCCCGGCCGCCGCCGTGTCGCCCTTCGCCCTGATCGCCGCCTTCAGCCAGGG
>JAUVWM010000126.1 GCA_030604105.1 Dehalococcoidaceae bacterium | reverse complement strand
TATTTGCCACCTCTATCTCCTTTTCGGCGTGCTTTGTTTGCCCGTAGGCTTTGTTCACAGACTGCTGATGCAATAGCCCCTTGGTCTCGCTTTACACCGTCGATTTCGCTTGAGTGAGTTTCGCAACCGCTTAATTCGGCAATGCACAGAACAAGACGAATACACTAACGCCAGGCGGCGAAAAGTAAACGCTCCTTCACAGGCATCACCTGGCGTTTACTGGGACTGCCCGTATTCCTTTGGCGTGCTTGTTCTGGGGTCTCTCGTCAGGCAGGCTCCTCGCCTGCTCAGTGTGGTCCCTCTTCGGCAGAGGGACGCGGCTTGAAGTGCGGAGCCTGGTCAGTTTGCTGCCAGGCTAATCATGGTACCCCTCGGCATCCTACCTCACAGGAGTGACTTGCGGAGGTATATTCAGGTACAATGTGGTTCTCTGTTAGTCTCGCACAAATTGCAGTATCCGTCAAGGTGCCTTGATAGTGATGGTGTCTATGTGGACATCTACCGTGGGGGAGGAGAGCTCGCCCCTGAGAGCCGCCGAGGCTGTGACCGGGACATCCTCTATCTTTTGTACCACATCGAAGCCGCCGGTCACTTGGCCGAAGATGGTGTAGTCCTTGGGGAGGCTGCCGCTGAGGTCGGCCAGGGTGATGAAGAACTGGCTGCCATTGGTATTGGGGCCGCCGTTGGCCATGGCCAGCATGCCGGCAACATAGTCGCGGGTCACTTCTTCGTCGGCAAACTTATATCCTGGCCCCCCGGCCTCGGTGCCTGTCGGGTCGCCGCTCTGGATGACAAAGCCCTTGACCACCCGGTGGAACTTTACCTCGTCATAGAAGCCCTGGCGGGCCAGGAAGACGAAATTGTTTACCGCAAGGGGAGCGTCTTGGGGAAAGAGCTGCACCTCAATTTCACCGAAGTTGGTCTTGATAGTTGCTGCGTATTCTCTGTCCTGGTCGATGGTCATTGGGGGTGGGCTGGGCCATTGCATAATGTCTCTCTCCTCGGTGGGGGAAGGTGTCGGCTGCGATGTCGCCTCAGCCGGGGTTGTTGCCCCAGGTGTTGGGCTCAGTGTGGAATCGGAGCTACAGGCCGAGAATGTGAGTGCTGCGGCGAGTAGAAATAATGGCAGGGCCTTTCTCATTGTTCTTCCGGGAGTCTGGCACATCTGCCCCAGTTTACCACAGCATGGAGTATCAGTCTAGCATTATCGATCCCCTTATCACGGGGCCTACTTGGGCATCTGCTTTCCCCCGACAGCCTGCAAGTTTCATCTTGCCTCGAGGCAATAAGCGCATACATCCTCTCAGGACTGGGGCTCGAGCTTGGTCAGGATTATCTCAAAGGGGCATTTGATGGCGCCGGAGGGGCAGAAAGCCTCGCAGTCGGTGCAGTAATTGCAGTCCTCGGGCCTGACCATGATCGCTTTGTCCCTCACCAGCTCAACGGCTTTGGTGGGACACTTCTCAACGCAGTCTCCACACCCAGTGCACTTCTCAAGAGCTATTTCAGGGATCGCCGACACGATAGAATCGTCCTTCCTTATCTCGACATTGTTTACGTCCTGTCAGAATTATATCTTAGCCCACACCGACCCTTATAGATACGACTTTTGTCATAAATCTAGATCATTCCTCTCAGCTTCTCCGGGTCCACTACGAGGATGCGCCGGCCTTCGATCCTGATAGCTCCCGCCTTCTCCAGGGCCCTTAGTGCCCTGCTGATCACATCCCGAATAGTCCCCACCATTGCTGCCATCTCGTCCTGGGTCAAACGTGGCACAGGCGAGGGCCCTCCTTCGACCACAGCCAGCTCCAGGAGGGTCTTGGCCAGCCGGCTGACCACGTGATGGAAGGAAAGGTCTTCAACCAGCAGGGTCAGGTGGCGCAATCGCGCTGCAAACAGCCTGATGATGGTGAGGGCTGACGGGCAGTCGGCCACCAGGGAAAGTACCGTCTCCTTGGGCACGATGCATACCGTGGAAGGCTCCAGCGCCGAAGCACTGGCTGGGTTGGGGCCGCCGTCGAATACAGGGACATCGTTGAAGGTATCACCGGGTTTGGCGATGAGCAGAACCTGCTCCCTGCCTTCGGACGAGCTCTTGAAGATGCGAATCTGCCCGGACCGGACGGCGTATAGCCCCTGGCAGGGCTCATCCTCCAAGAAAAGGAGCTCTCCCTTACCAAAGGAGCATTCCAGCAGGTCCTTTTCCATTCGCTTTATTTCCTCGGCCCCCAGTGTGGCGAAGTAGGGCAGGGAGCGCAGGAAATCGGCTCGCGAAGACATTGGGCGGCCTCTTCTGGAATATAGTTGCCAGTTTCTGAATCTTATCATGGCTGGGGAGTCCCTGTATAGGCAGGAGCGGCGTTTTGCGACAAAAGTCATATGCATCGAGGCAGGCAATTGTTATCTTGAGGGAGAGTCAGAGAGGGGGGTGTCAGCATGACCTTTTCTAAATCGTGCCCTGGGTCCCGGGCCATCCGCGAGCCCACTCCTGAATACATCGACTGCCCTAGCTGCGGTGAAGAGGTGGAGGTCTGGACTCACGAGATGAGCTACCCGTGCTCTAACTGCGGCACCCGGGTATTCCGCGAGCAGAGCTCCTCCTGCATCGACTGGTGTCCCTATGCCGAGGAGTGCATCGGGCCGGAGGTCTACAGGAGCCTGAAGCCGCAGACAGGGAATGGCTCACCGGGGGCGGAGGCGGCCTCTCCTCTCGATGTCCTGACACAGGAGCACGATGAGGCCCTGAAGCATATCGGCCTGCTGCGAGCCGCCACCCTGTGTCTCAGGGTAGGTGCCAGCGCCTCAGCGCCTCTATCCGGGCAAGCCCTGGATCAAAGCGTGAGCCATTTGGGCCAGGTTCTGGAGTTCTTCGACAAAGAGCTGAGGTTGCATTTCCGGCGCGAGGAAGAGGTCCTCTTCCCGATTTTGGAGAAGCATATGGGGAGGGAGGGGAGCCCGACCCAGCTATTGCTTGCGGAGCACGCTGAACTATGGCGGTGGCACGACCAGCTGAAGGCGAAGGTGGCGGAATTGCAGAGAGACGGTGGCGCTCACCTCCCGGTTGCAGCCACAGCTATCTATGAGGTCGGCAGCCATATAACGCGTCTGCTAAAGGGGCATATCAAGAAGGAGAACGAGTCCCTTTTGCCTCTGGCAAAGAGTTTGCTGGGAAAGGATGAGCTTGACGAGGTCTCCGGCAAATGGCGATCGCTGGCTGCCGAGGTGAGTTGAGCCCCGGCCACGGGTGCAACATGGCTCGCGCCCTCATAACCGTGGGGCGGGGGGCAGCTCCCGACTATCAGATTAAGGGTGAAAGGAAGTTGAGGCAGGTAGCCCGCTACCGCTGAGGCTTGCTATTTTCTTGTGAACCTTTCGACTACCGTCACCAGCTCGTTCACGTAATCGTCACTGTGTTCGTCTCGTCTCAAAGCGTCGCGGACGCAGCCCCGGATGTGGTCCTGTAGGATGATAGCTGCTAGTTTCTGGGTTGCCGCAATTATGGAGGAAAGCTGGTTAAGCACATCCACGCAATACTTGTCCTCCTCGACCATCCGCTGGATGCCCCTGAGCTGCCCCTCCATTCTCCTTAGGCGCACCAATATTTCCTGTTTGTCTTTTGAATACGAGGGCATTCACCCACCTCCAATGCGGAATATGCCCATGCGGGGCATCACGTTTCTATTATGGACGAGGTTTATGCCCCCTGTCAAGACTATGGACTGCCTACCCCTTGACATCCCCAAAAAGCGGGCCTATAATAAGGTCAGGTATGCCCCATGGGGGCAGTGGGCATCTTAGCCTGGGTACGGAGATTCGATATAGTGCGCGGAAGCGAGCTTGAGAGATACCGGTTGACAAGGGTGCAGTAAAGTAGTAAATCTGAAGGAGTCAGGTATCGTGGGTGAGTTTTTGGGGACCTTCGGGATATTTATAGCCTTTGGCCTGCTCGTCCTGCTGATGATGCGCGGTCATGGTCATGGCGGAATGGGCTGTTGTGGCAGGGGAGGCCATCAACACCAGCCTCAGGGAAAACGGGAGGCAGAGGCAGAGAAGGAAGAAGAGCAGGGATCAGGAGAACATAGCTCAAGGTGTCACTGAGGAGGAGAAGATGATGCGGTGGTGGAGATATTTCGAGCCTTTTCGTGACCCTGGCCCTGCGCAGGGTGAGAGGCTTTGAGAGGAAGTAGCAGATGACAGGCAAGGATTTAAAGAGAGCGTCTCTGTCTATTGGGGGCATGACCTGTGCCTCCTGTGTGGCCCATGTAGAGGAGGTCCTCAGGGGAGTGCGCGGAGTTGAGGAGGTGGTGGTCAACCTGGCTACAGGCAAGGCAGCGGTGGAGTACGATCCTCAACTGGCCTCCCTGGCCGCCATGAAGAAGGCGGTGGATGGGATAGGGTACGAGGCGGCCTTTAACACCTCCAGCCTTCCGGTTTCGGGCATGACCTGCGCCTCCTGTGTCGAGAAGATCGAGAGCGTGGTGGGGGACCTGCCCGGCGTGGCTAAGCTGGTGGTGAATCTGGCCTCGGGCAGTGCCCGGGTGGAATATGCCCCGGAGATCACCCCGC
>JAUVWM010000156.1 GCA_030604105.1 Dehalococcoidaceae bacterium | reverse complement strand
GTTAAGTCGCATATAGCCTAACAGGTCAGAGGATGAAGTTCGTCAAGATGCAAGCTTGCGGCAACGACTTCGTTGTGGTCGATGCCCGGGGTATGCAGCGGGACTGGTCAAAGCTGGCCATAGCCATGTGTCAGCGCCATTTCGGCGTCGGGGCTGATGGCCTGCTGCTGGCAGTGCCCTCGACGGTGGCTGATCTCGGCATGCGCATATTCAATCCAGACGGCTCCGAGGCAGAGACCTGCGGCAATGGCCTGAGATGTGTCGCCAAGTACGCCTGGGAGAACCTGGTGGCCGGGGGTCAGGAGCTCAGGATAGAGACGCTGGCCGGCATCAGCCGGGTCAGGCCCTATATGACGGCGGGGCGTGTCGATCGAGCTCAGGTAAGCATGGGCATACCCCGGTTCGAAGCCGAAGATATACCGGTGGCGATGGGGCAAGTACTTGACATAACACCAATATTGGATTATCCTCTCTCCGTGGGGGGCAGGGAGCTATCCCTGACCTTTGTCTCGCTGGGGAACCCGCACGCTGTTTGCTTCTGGCCAGAGCCGGTGGCTGGCTTCCCCCTGGCCGAGGCAGCGCCTGAGGTGGGACGCCATTCTATTTTCCCCCAGGGGGTGAACTTTGAGGTGGCTAACATGATCGACAGGGGCCATCTTGAGGCCCGCGTCTGGGAGCGGGGAGTGGGGGAGACCCTTGCCTGTGGCACCGGGGCCTGCGCCATCGCCGTGGCGGCGCGGCTCCATGGCTATTGCCATAATCAGGTAGATATCAAGCTGCCTGGAGGCACCCTCACTGTAGACTGGGATGGAGAGGGTGAGGTGCTGCTCACCGGCCCCGTTGAGCTGGCCTTTGACGGGGAGTGGCCTGAGGAGTAGGCCTATGCGAATCTCGAAGCGCATCGAAAATCTGCCGCCGTACCTTTTCGTGGAGATGTCCAAGAAGCTCGCCGAGAAGCGAGCCAAGGGCGAGGATGTGGTCAGCCTGGCCATCGGCGACCCGGACCTGCCGACTCCACCCCATGTCATAGATCGCCTGTGTCAGGCATCCCGGGACCCGGCCAATCACCGCTATCCCGAATCGGAAGGGTTGCCCGAATTTCGCCGTGCCATCGCTGAGTGGTATGAGCAGCGATTCGGCCTTGACCTCGACCCGGACAGGGAGGTGCTGCCCCTTATCGGCTCCAAGGAGGGCATAGCGCATATCGCCCTGTGCTTCATCGACCCCGGCGATATAGCCCTGGTGCCCGATCCAGCCTATCCCGTATATTCCATGGGCACCATGTTCGCCGGCGGTGAGACCTATTATCTGCCACTTACCGAGGAGAACGGCTTCCTGCCCGACCTTGACACGGTCCCAGCCGAGATAGCCCGGCAGGCCAAGGTCCTGTGGCTGAACTATCCCAACAAACCTACCGGTGCGGCAGCCGGGCTCGACTTCTTCGAGCGGGTGGTTGCCTTTGCCCGGGAATATGACCTGGCTGTTTGCCATGACGCGCCCTATACCGAGGTGGCCTTCGATGGCTACCAGCCTGTCAGTTTCATGCAGGCGCCAGGAAGCCGGGAGGTGGGGGTGGAGTTCCACTCCCTGTCCAAGAGCTACAATATGACCGGGTGGAGAGTGGGCATGGTGGTGGGAAACGCCCAGATGGTGAATGCTCTGATGAGGGTGAAGTCTAACCTGGACTCGGGCATCCCCCAGGCCATTCAATATGCTGCTATCGCGGCCTTGCTTGGCTCTCGGGACTGCATCGAGGAACACAACGCCATTTACCAACGGCGCCGCGACCTGGTGGTGGATACCTTCAACAGGATAGGGCTCCGGGCCAGGCCACCTCAGGCCAGCTTGTATGTTTGGGCCAGGACCCCCGAAGGCTGTAATTCGATAGACTTCGCCACTAAGCTGCTGGACGAGGCCGGGGTGATGGTGACGCCCGGGGTAGGCTACGGCAAATCTGGGGAAGGCTATATCCGCGCCTCACTAACTACCCCCGATGACCGCCTCGAGGAGGGGCTGAGGCGTCTGGAGGCGTGGCATGCCTCGCAGGCAAATATCTAACGGCCACTTTTTGACATAAAGTGGCCTATCTTGACATAAGGACACGACATAAGGAGGAATAATCGCCAAGAAGACGGTTGCTACTCATTCGCCTGCGGAGAGGGCCTTTCTGGTAGAGATAGGCAGGAAGGGGGCCAGGGATGGGTGGCTGGCGGAGGACTCCCTGGAGGAGCTAGCCCAGCTAGCCCGGACCGCCGGGGCTGAGGTGGTGGGGGGTCTGGTGCAGCACCTGACCAGGCCCTCGCCCCAGCACTACATAGGCCGGGGCAAGCTAGAAGAGGTGGCCGCCCTCAAGGAGGAGGTGGGCTACGATGTGGTGATCTTCGGCGATGAGCTTTCACCCCTGCAGCAGCGTAACATCGAGGAGGCGCTCCAGGTTAAGGTCATTGACCGGGCAACGCTCATTCTGGACATCTTCGCCAAGCGGGCACATACCCGCGAGGGGCAGCTCCAGGTTGAACTGGCCCAGCACCAGTATCTCCTGCCGCGCCTCGCCGGCCGGTGGAGCCACCTGGAAAGACTGGGTGGGGGCATCGGCACCAGAGGTCCGGGCGAGACCCAGATAGAAACCGACCGACGCCTCATCCGGAAGAGGATCCTTCGCTTGAAAGCAGATATCGAGGAGGTGAGGAGACACCGCGCTCTCTATCGCCAGCAGCGCAAGAAGCGCGGCATCCCCGTCGTGGCCATAGTTGGCTATACCAATGCCGGCAAGAGCACGCTCCTGAATACCCTGAGCCAGGCCAATGTGCCGGTTGAGGATAAGCTGTTTGCCACCCTCGATCCCACTACGCGCCGCCTGAGCCTGCCCAACAGGCAGGTGGTGGTGCTGACCGATACGGTAGGCCTTATCCATAAGTTGCCCGCTACTCTGGTCGCTGCCTTCAGGGCAACCCTCGAGGAGCTGGCTGAGGCCGATCTGCTGCTGCACATCATAGATATCAGTCATAAGAACGCCCCTGAGCAGAGCCAGGTGGTGGAACAGATTCTCGGTGAGCTGGGCCTTGAGAGCAAGCCCAGGATCCTGGTTCTCAACAAGCTCGATTTGCTGCCGGGGATAGAGGAACGGGAATTGGCGAGCAGGGAGCTGGAAGATAAGGGGTGGGAGATGGTGTTCATTTCGGCAGCACGGGGCTGGGGGCTGGACAGATTGCTGGAGAGGAT
>JAUVWM010000063.1 GCA_030604105.1 Dehalococcoidaceae bacterium | reverse complement strand
TTCTGGTATAACCCCAACATCCATCCCTTCTTGGAGCACCAGCGCCGCCTGGAGGCGATGCAGTCTGTGGCTCAGGCCATGGCTCTGCCCCTCATCATCTCCCAGGGCTATGATATGGTAGGCTACTTTCGTGCCGTGGTGGGGCATGAGGCGGAGCGCTGTGGCCATTGCTTTCGGCTCCGCCTGTCACGGACAGCCGAGGCTGCCCGAGAGGGGGCCTTCACCTCCTTCACCACCACCTTGCTTGTCAGCCCCTATCAGAGTCACGATGTGCTGCGGGAGGTGGGCCAGCAGGTGGCTGGGGAGCAGCGGGTGGAATTCCTGTATCAAGACCTTCGCCCCGGCTTCGAGGAGTGTCGAAGGATGGGCCAGGAGTTCGACCTCTATCGCCAGAGGTACTGTGGCTGCGTTTATAGTGAGTGGGAGCGTTTTGGCAAAGTAGACATCGCCCGAGATCTCGGCTCTCTGTAGCTTCAGGTTGTTGGGGGGCAATGGGCGTTAGATTTCTTGCGCTGGCTTTGCTTGCCCTTTTCCCGCTGCTATCCGGTTGCAGCGCCAGTTCGGATTTAGTGAGGGTGGAGCGGGTCATTGACGGAGATACCATCATCGTTGAGGGGGGATGGCGCGTCAGATATATCGGCATAGACGCCCCGGAGGTCTATCCCGAGGCTGAATACTATGGCAGGGAGGCATGGCAGGCAAACCGAGAGCTTGTGGAGGGCAGGCTTGTCCGCCTGGAGAAGGACGTCTCGGAGACTGACCGTTATGGCAGATTACTGAGGTATGTTTATGTGGACGGCGTCCTGGTCAATGCCGAGCTTCTCAGGGGAGGTTATGCTCATGCCCGCTCCTATCCCCCGGACCTGAAATACCAGCGGAGCTTTGAGGAACTGGAGAGGCAGGCGAGGGGGGCGGGCTGGGGGTTATGGGCGAGATGAGAGGGGTCAAGCGCTGGATTTTCGGGGGCTGCGGATCATTCAAGCCCTCGCTTTCCGGCCTCGGTCTTATCTCCCAGCTTCTACTCCGATCGTCGCCCAGGATATATTGGAGGGCCTTATCATAGCCTTGTCCTGAGAGTTCCAGGGCACGATTAAGGGAAGGTCTTGCCCGTACCGGCGCCCTCTCAAGCGTATTTTGGAGGATAGCCCTATGCTTGGCCGCCTTTCGTTGCAGCAGTGCTCTCAGCTCGGCGATATCCTTGCCCCTGCCCTCCTTTTCCCCAAGGGCCCTGGCCACCGGTCTGACCTTTTCCAGGTGGTAGCTGAGGCGCCTGGTTACATCCTCGACCTTCTCAGGCTTGTCCTTCTCGGCCATCACCACTATCTCTTTGACGCGCCTCTCAGCGAACTTGAGGTGTAGCTTTGCCTTGGCCGTATCTGAAGCGGTGAAAAACATCTGTACCCGCTCTGCGGCCAATTTCACCCGGTAAAGGGGCTCATCGGGCAGGCTGTTGGTGGAAGCGGCCACGGTGCCGGCCCCAGCCAGAAGGAGAAGCAGAAGCGCTACTCCCAGGGTGGCCCAGCGCCACCGCCGACCGGTGAAAGAGAGACCTCTCCGCTTCTCCCGCCCGGCTCGCAGCGCTGACAGCAAACGGTATTTGGCGGCTGCCTTGAATTCGGGACGAGGCTCCGCCGAGGTCGCCTTGGTGGCAGATAGGGCGGCTTGGAGCAGGGGCTCAAGCTTCGCCGAATATGCCGGATAGCTGGCCAGGCATTGCTCGATGCCCTCGCCCCTGAGCGTGATCCGGTCGATACATTCGTCTAGAATGTCTTCAAATTCTCTATCCATCGCGGTCCCTGGACAAGATCTTGCGAAGTGCCACTAGGGCGCTATGTTGCAGGGCCTTCACTGCCCCTGGGCTCTTGCCCAAAACCTGTGCCGTCTCGGCGGTAGACAGTTCCCCGGCAAAGCGCAGCTCAATCACCGCCCGCTGTGCCCCGGTCAGCTGGCCCACAGACTGAGCTAGCTGGCCCAGGATCGACCTCTGTTCTGCCAGCAGCACCGGGTCAGCGGCGCTGGTGGCGGGCAGGGATTCATCCAGAGGCACCGTCCTCCTGTGCCTCGTCTTCCGCACATGGTCAACCACCTGGTTGTGAGCGATGCGAAACAGCCAGGCTGAAAAGGGCCTGCCCCGCCAGCGGTAGGAGGATACGGACTGGAGGGCTTTGAGGAAAACCTGCTCTGTCAAATCCTCTGCCTCCGCCCGATCCCCTACCCTGAGGCGGATATATCGGTATACCCTATTGAAGAACTCATCGTAGAGTCCGGTCCACGCCTCGTCATCTCGCTCCTGTAGCCTGCGGACGAGGCTCTCCTCATCTTGCACCTGACAATCCCCTGTTGGCCAGCCACAGCGGCGTTATCCTGTGCATTAAGTATAACGAAAAGGGTCAGGTCAGGGATAGTGCCTAAGTGGCGAGTTGTGGTAGAATAGGCGCAGATTTGGCTTTGCCGATTTAGCCCGGACTTTCCTGGGGAGAGGAGTGTTGCCTTACCGAGTGCGCCCCATGCGGCTTGGGGATGTGCCTCAGGTCACTGAGATCGATCGCGAGGCCTTCCCCACCCAGTGGCCTCCCGTGTCTTACAAGCGGGAGCTAAATAACAGACAGGCTCGCTATCTTGTCGCCTATGATGAGGAGCCGGCTGCAGTTGAAGGAGGGGAGTGTCAGCCTGAGGGGGGGACTGAGTGTGCCGCCTCAGCCCCGCTGTCATGGTTTCAAAGGCTGAGGTCACGGCTGAAGCGCGTCTTCTCCAGCAATGCCTCTTCTCCATCGACCAGTCAGCATATCGTAGGTATTGCCGGCTTCTGGATTCTCTTTGACGAGGCGCATCTCAGTACCATCGCCGTGCGCCAGAGCCATCGCCGACAGGGAATCGGTGAGATGTTGCTTATCTCCTACATAGAGCTGGCAGCCAAGCTGGGCGCCCAGATAATGAGCCTGGAGGTGCGGGCCTCCAGTCTGGGGCCTCAGGCGCTCTATGAGAAGTACGGCTTCAAGGAGATTAGGAGGCGCCGGGGATATTATACCGACGACGGCGAGGATGCCCTGGTCATGCAGACCGAGAGGATCACCTCACCTGACTTTCAGGCTGAATTCCAACGCCTGAAGCAGGCCCATGCCGAGAGGTGGGCAGTGACCTCAAGCCAGGTAGCCCGATGATTCTTGGAGGGGGAGGCTGTTACCGTGGCCCGTTACTTGACATAATTCTTAACCGAGCCACTGTCTAAGAGATGCGTATTGGCCTGCTTTCGGATACCCATATCCCCGATGTCGCGACAGCGCTGCCCCACCAGCTGGAGGCCGTTTTCCACGGGGTGGACCTTATCCTTCATGCCGGCGACATCTATGCCAGCTCGGTCCTCGACCATCTGGAGAGGATAGCGCCTGTGCTCGCGGCCGAGGGCGATGACGACTACCTGCCACGAGATAGGCGGGTAAGGCCCAAACACGTTCTGGATATCGATGGCCTCACCCTGTGGTTGCTCCACGAATTCCCCTTCGACTGGCGTTTCGTCTCCGGCTCCAGGTCCGAGGGGGAGCTGGCCGAGGCGCTCAAGTTCTATGGCTCCGATGCCCCGGACATCACCATCTTCGGGCACAGCCACCGGGCCATCGTCCGCCATGCCGCCCAGGGCATGTTGCTGGTCAACCCCGGCAGCCCCACCCTTCCCCGCTACGAACGATGTCTGGGCACGGTGGGCATCCTCAACATCACCTCGGGCGGTGCCGAGGCCCAGCTGGTGCAGTTGGAGTGAGGGCCGTGCATGGTTGTCCGGTAATGCTATAATTAGCCCAGACCAGAAAGTGCGAGTCCTGCCCGGGGAGGCTGAAATGATTGAGTGGGATCCCATCAAAGACTGGCTTGTGGATCATGGCACGAGGATAGGCGTCATTCTGGTGCTGGGGTTTGTGCTATGGTTTGCGTTGAGAAAGTTGCTCCCCCCTGCAGTGCGGGTCACCCTTGGCCGAAGTATGAGCGAGGAAAGCGAAGAGGCGATTCTTAAAACGGCGAAAACCTTGGCATCCACCTTAATGTGGGTGGTGAGGCTCCTCATTCTCGCGATGGTCATGTTTATGATACTAAGTGAGCTCGATGTACCTATCGCGCCGGTCCTGGCCGGCTTCGGTATAGCTGGCATAGCCGTCGGCTTTGGCGCGCAATACTTGATACGAGACCTGATCGCGGGGATTTTCGTCGTGCTCGAAAACCAGTACCGGGTGGGAGACGTGGCCAGGATAGCTGACATAGCCGGGTTTGTCGAGGAGATAAACCTGAGAAAGACCGTGCTCCGCGACTTGGACGGGATAGTGCACCATATACCCAATGGTGAGATCAGGGTGGCCAGCAACTTTACCCGCAAATTTTCCAGGGTCAACTTCAACATCTCGGTGGCCTACGGCACCGACCTGGACCATGCCATGGACGTCATCAATCGTGTGGGCAAGGAACTGGCTGAAGATGAGGCGTGGCGCGAGCTGATTCTGACGCCACCCCAGGTGCTGAGAGTGGACAATCTGGGCGACTCGGGGATCGACATAAAGGTGTTGGGAGATGTTAAGCCTATTCAGCAGTGGGCAGTTATGGGCGAGCTGAGGCTCCGCCTCAAGAGGGTCTTCGATGAGGAAGGGATCGAGATACCCTGGCCCCACATGAAGGTGTATTTCGGAGAAGACCTCAGGCTATCGGCTGAGGAGCGCTTCACGCGTCGAGCCGGAAGCACCGGCCCCGGAGGGGAAGCGGGGAAAATCTTTTGCGGCCAGTGCGGCCGTGAAAGCCGCTCAGACTACAAATTCTGCCCTGGCTGCGGCGCGAAATTAGGCGATTAGAGGGGTATGGCCTTGAGTAAGACCAGCAGGCAGAGCAAGTTTCAGATAGTCTTTGAGCCCGGCGGCCAGAGCGCGTCGGTGCCCAGGGGCACGTTGCTCTTGGATGCGGCGACCCAGGCGGGGTTGACCATCGATACCCCCTGCGGGGGACAGGGGCGTTGCGGCAGATGCCTGGTCCGGGTGGACGGGGGCAAAATGTCCCATCCCGACAGCCTCCACCTCACCGCCGAGCAGCTGGAGCAGGGCTGGGTGATTTCCTGCCAGGCCCGCGTGTCTGGTGATGCCGTTGTCCATGTACCACCCAAGGAGGAGCTTGAAGGGATGGTCGTGCGCATGCGGTCGAGCAAAGTGGCTGTGCCGCTCGCCTGCGACCTCGCCTTTGAGCCTGCGCTGCAGCGCGTATTCCTGGAGTTGCCCCCGCCCAGCCTGGAGGACAATGCCGCCGACCTCGACCGTTTGCAGAGGGCGCTTCAGCGCAAGCTGGGCCGAAGCCGTGTCAGCGTGGGTTTGCCCCTGCTGAAGAACCTGGCCGCTACTCTGCGCAGCTCCGGCTGGCAGGTAAGCGCCACCGTGTATCTGCCCAGTGGCAGCGACGAGGGCGAGCTCATCGATCTCGCTCCCGGACGCACGAAAGCGCCCTTGCTGGGCGCGGCGGTGGATATCGGCACCACCAATGTGGCGGCCGAGCTGGTCGATCTGCGCGGTGGAAAAGTGCTCGGCAGCGCGTCGGCGCGCAACAGGCAGGTGCTACGTGGCGAGGACGTGATCTCGCGCATCATCTACAGCCAGCGTCCAGGTGGCCTGGAGGAACTCCAGGCCCTGGCGGTGGACACGGTAAACGAAGTGCTCTCCGAGCTGGCGCAGCAGCAGAAGAGGAGCACCGCTGAGATCCAGGAGCTGGTGATGGCAGGCAACACCACCATGGCCCACCTGTTCCTGGGGTTGTCCCCAAGGCACATCAGAGAGGAGCCCTACGTGCCCACCGCGTCTCATCCGCCGGTGGTGCGCGCAGGCGAGCTGGGGCTGTCGATCAATCCCCTGGCGCCGGTCTGTGCCATGCCCGGCGTCGCCGCCTATGTGGGCGGTGACATCACCGCCGGCGTGCTCAGCTCCTGCCTGTTCAAGACGGACAGACTGACCCTGTTCCTGGATATAGGCACCAATGGGGAGATCGTGTTGGGCCACTCAGACTGGATGATAACCTCCGCCTGCAGCGCTGGCCCTGCCTTCGAGGGGGCGGGGGTACGCCACGGCATGCGGGCCGTCAGCGGTGCCATACATGAGCTCAGGATAAATTCGAGCACCCTGGAGCCCACCATCGGCGTCATCGGCGATGGTGCTGCGCAGGGCATCTGTGGCTCTGGCATGATCTCCGCGCTTGCTGAGATGTTCCTCAGCGGGGTGGTGAGCAGGGGGGGGCGCATCGACCGGAGCCGGGTCGGCACCACCCGACGCATACGTCTGGGCGAACATGGCGCTGAATATGTGCTTGTCTGGGCTGAAGAGTCAGCAAGCGGCGAAGACATCGTGCTCACCGATGTTGACATCGATAACCTGGTGCGCACCAAGGCTGCCATCTATGCAGCGGTCACGCTGATGCTAAAGAGGGTGGGCATCTCGCTGTCCGACATCGAGGTGGTGCTCATCGGGGGGGCCTTTGGCCAGCATATCGATGTGGAGCAGGCAATCCAAATAGGGCTATTCCCAGACCTCCCCTGGGACAGGTTCCAGTTTCTGGGTAACACCTCCCTGGCTGGGGCCTACAACGCGCTGGTCTCTCGCCATGCTCGCGCTGTGGCGCATGAGATAGCCAGTAAGCTGACCTACTTGGAGCTCATTGCCGATAATGCCTTTGTGGATGAGTTCACCGCAGCGCTGTTCCTGCCCCATACCAGGACAGACGATTTTCCCTCGCTGCAAGCGCTCAGGCTGAGCAGGTGATAGATCCCTCGCTATGTGCGGTATTGACAAGGGGATTCGGCTGCAATATATATAAGAGTGCTGTAAATGATCGGGCGATGCACGGGAAAGGAGGTCAAGAAAGTGGCCTACAAGATCACTGAAGAATGCATTAGCTGTGGGGCCTGTGAACCGGAATGTCCCAACCAGGCTATTAGTGAGGGTGAGACCGTATATATAATCGACCCTGACAAGTGCACGGAGTGTGTGGGCGCCCACGAGTCTTCCCAGTGTGCCGATGTATGCCCGGTGGATACCTGCGTGCCGGACCCGGAGCATGCCGAGACCAAGGAGCAGCTCCTGAAGAAATGGCGTGGACTCCACCCCGGCGAGGAGCCCGCTCCGGGAACCTATTAGTGCCGGGTTTGTGACGGGGGTGCAGTAGCCAACCGGGCGCCTGAGCCTGCCTTTTTCTGGCCCCAGGTCCGAATTTTGCGGGGCCTTATACTTGACATAACTCCCTAGTGAGCTTCCTGAGAACGCCTCTTCCACAGGCTCCACAGGACAAGGATCACCAGCCCGAATTCCACCGTCAGGCCCCAGGGTGTTGAAAGCTCTGAGAATAAGCTATGCACCTGGCCACTCCCGGTTATCGGCTTCAAAACTATCCAATCTATGAGGTCGGGAGATATGGCCCACAGCATGCCCCATCGGTATTGACGGAGCATGATGACCATGGCCAGGAAGGCCAGGATGAGCCCGATGTCCAGCAATATGCTCTGCGGGTGATGAGGATAGGGAAGGACGTTTATTATGGGTGGGGAGAAGTCAGAGGGCCAGGGGTAGGGATGCCAGAACCGGGGACCGTCCAGGACAGCGTGGCTCAATAAGGCCACCGCTGCTGTCTCCGGTTTTCTCTTCAGGCCGGCCTGCGCCAGGGCCCCGATTGCCATGTGAGCGGGGGCGAATATGATGCACCTCTATAATGTTGTTTACATAAGATATATAGTGCGTCCCTACGCCGATCACTATTATTCTTTACATAACCACTTAGCTTCTGGCCGCCGGTGCCAGCGCCGCCGCTATCCTCTCCAGCAATCTGTCCAGCCTCCAGCCTCGTGCTGCTGAAATGAACACCACCCCCCACCCCTTATCTTCCAGCTCCCTGCTCGCCAGTTCCCGTCCCTCTATCCCCGGCAGCAAATCGAGCTTGTTGAGAACCAGGATTCTGGGCTTGCTCTCAAGGCCCAGCTCACCGAGAATCTGTTCCACCACCTGACTCTGCTCCGGGGCGTTCTTATGACTGATATCTATGATGTGCAGCAGCAGATCGGCCTCAGCCAGCTCCTCAAGGGTTGCCCTAAAGGCAGTAACCAAAGT
>JAUVWM010000070.1 GCA_030604105.1 Dehalococcoidaceae bacterium | reverse complement strand
TTCCCATGCCCGTCCAGGCCGAGCCGAAAAGCACCGTCATCACCACTACACCGGGAGCGAAAAACTGGAGATAACTCTCGGTAGGGAACTGGGGCAGGTCAGCCACGTTCTTAAAGAGCTGGCTGAAAATCACCAGCCAGATCATGGGCTGGACCAGACTGACAAACATCCATACCGGAGTGCGTAGTCGGGTCCTGATATGCCTGCCGGAGAGATACCAGATATCGACCAGACAATTCAATGCTGCCTCCTTCTACTGTCCCTGAGCATTTGAGCCCAAGAGGTGGGCTGGCCTTCTTCATCCCGAATAGTGTGCCCGGTGTGCTTCAAAAAGACATCGTCCAGGGAGGGGCGGGCCAGGGAAATGCTCCTGACCACTATCCCCTTGCCCTCCAGGCTGCGCATGAGCAGGGGAATAGCGTATTCCCCATTATCGACGTACACATTCAGGTCGCTATCTCTTCGCTGGAGCTGCCTTATAAAGGGCTGATCCGCGATAAGGGCGCAGGTTTGCTGGATGGCGGAGTCCAGCTCATCGGGGCGATCCACAGCCAGGCTCAGCGTAACCACATCCCCGCTGATCTCGCTCTTGAGCTTGGCTGGTGTTCCCAGGGCAACGATCCTGCCGTAATCGATGATGGCGATTCGGTCGACCAGGTGGTCGGCCTCGTCCATATAGTGGGTGGTCAGGAAAATGGTTATGCCCTGTTCCGTGCGAAGGGCCCGAATATAGTCCCAGATATGCGCCCTGGTCTGGGGGTCAAGGCCGACGGTGGGCTCGTCCAGGAAGAGGACTTGGGGATGGTGGATCAGGCCCATGGCAATATCCAGGCGCTTGCGCATGCCGCCCGAGTATGTCTTTATCAGTCGATCCTCTTGGCCGGTCAGGTCCACCAGTGCCAGGAGGTGCTCGACCCTGCTTCGTATCGTCTTGCTGTCCAGTCGGTAGAGGTGGCCATAGAGACTCAAGTTTTCCCTGCCGGTAGCGAGCTCATCGACGCCTATGTTCTGGCCCACGTATCCAATCCTGTCTCTGACCTCACGGGGAAGCCTTTCGACATCATAGCCAGCTACCTCGGCCCTGCCCGCCGTGGGCCTGAGAAGGGTGGTCAGCACCTTGATGGTGGTGGTCTTGCCCGCTCCATTAGGCCCCAGGAAGCCGAAAATCTCACCCTTCTCCACCTCAAAGGTGACCTGGTCGACGGCCTTAATCGCGCCGCGGTAGATTTTGGTTAGCTCCTCGGTTGCGATCATTGGCATGTCATATCTCCCCTTTCCCCCCTGCTCTCAAAACCGGTGGCCAGCATGGAAATAGCGGCATCTCTATATCATTCCCAAACTCTCGGCTTGAGCCGGGCAGCCTATCACAGCTAGACCCAAGCTAATCCGTATGATATAATATGCTCAATAGGGATAGCAAGCTGTGATATCGGTTTCAAAACTCCTTTGCGGCATGGCGGCTACCGGTGATGCACTGCGTTACCGGGTAGCTGGTGATGGGCGACCTATAGTTGTTTGGAATTGCACGCGGCAGTGTAACCTCCGCTGCATCCACTGCTATGCCGATGCCGATAGTAGAGACTATCCCGGTGAACTCAGCACCCAGGAGGCAAAGTCCTTTATCGCGGATCTGGCCGATTTCGGGGTGCCGGTCCTGCTCTTCTCCGGGGGTGAACCCCTGTTGAGAGAGGATATCTTTGATTTGGCTGCTTTTGCCAAAGGGCTGGGCATCAGGCCTGTTCTCTCCACCAACGGCACCTTGATCACCGAGGAGATAGCTCGAAGGATACAGGCCATCGGCTTCGGCGAGGTGGGGATAAGCCTCGATGGCATCGGCGAGGTGAACGACCGATTCCGGGGGCAAAAGGGCGCCTATGAGGCGGCGCTGAGGGCCATCCGCAACTGCGTTCGCCTGGGACAGAAGGTCTCCCTGAGGCTCACCATCACCCGTTCCACAGCTGAGGCTATCCCGGCCATATTCCAGCTCATCGAGCAGGAGAACATCCCCCGCGCCTGCTTCTATCATCTGGCCTATGCCGGGCGGGGGGGCAAGATCCGGGCTCAAGATGTCCAGCCTCAGGAGATAAGGGCCATAGTGGACCTGATATTCGACAGGACCGTCGATATGCACAGACGTGGCCTGGAGAAGGAGGTCCTCACCGTCGATAACCATGCCGACGCCGTCTATCTTTATCTCAGGGTGAAACGTGAGCAGCCGGAGCGGGCCGACGAGGTTTTGGAGTTACTGCGCCTGAATGGCGGCAACAACTCAGGCATCCGCATCGCGGCGGTGGATAACTTGGGCGAGGTTCACGCCGACCAGTTTTGGTGGCATTATTCGTTTGGCAACGTGCGGCAACGCAAGTTCGCAGATATCTGGCTGGATACTTCAGACCCTTTGATGGCGGGCCTCAAGGACCGCAAGCGGCTTTTGAAGGGTCGCTGTGGCCGCTGTAAGCATATTGACCTGTGCAAGGGCAATCTTCGGGTTCGGGCTGAGGCAGTATACGGCGACGTCTGGGCTGAGGATCCGGCTTGTTATCTCTCCGATGAGGAGATCGGGATGAAGGCGGGCGGCGAGCCAGAAGGAGGCTTGGGGGATGGATAAGGGGCCGCCTAAGCCGCGGCTTGTGGCCTGGGAGCTGACCCGGGGCTGTAATCTGTATTGCGCCCACTGTCGCGCCTCGGCCAGCCAGGGCCCTCATGAGGGGGAGCTAACGACCGCGGAGTGCTTTTCCCTTATCGACGACATCCTGGAGGTGGGCAGTCCCATCCTCATCCTCACCGGGGGGGAGCCCTTACTTCGGCCCGATTTTTTCCACATCGCCGAATATGCCACTGCCAGGGGGCTGCGGGTGGTGGCCGGCACTAACGGGACCCTCATTACCGAGGATATCGCTGCTAAAATGACCGAGGCCCCCATCTCTCGGCTGGGCATCAGCCTGGATTTCCCCACCCCGGAGCTTCAGGATCGATTCCGGGGCAGCGCCGGCGCCTTTGACGCCGCCCTCAAGGGAATAGAGAATGCCCGCCGCTACGGGATTGAGGTGCAGATCAATAGCACCATCACCAAACTGAATGTTCACTATGTGGAGGACATCCTGGCTTTGGCCTTGAAGCTGGGAGCTATTGCCTTTCACCCCTTCCTGCTGGTGCCTACCGGCCGGGGCAAGGACCTTGAGGCTCAGGAGCTATCGCCCGCTGAGTATGAGCGCATCCTGAACTGGATCTGGGACAAGCAGACGGAGCTGGAGGGCCTGATATCTTTCAAGCCCACGGATGCCCCCCACTATATGAGGGTGTTGCTCCAGCGGGGTGAGAGGGGCCAGGGAGACAGGCCTGGCGGGGGGATGGACTCGCTGACGCGGGGATGTCTTGCCGGCACGGGCTTCTGCTTCATCTCTCACCGGGGACGGGTGCAAGGCTGCGGCTATCTGAATATCGAGGCCGGGAATGTAAGGGAGCAGAGCTTCAGCCAGATCTGGCGCGATTCACCCCTATTCTATGAGCTGCGCGACTATTCCAAGATCAAGGGCAAGTGCGGGGTCTGCGAGTATAAGAAGGTGTGCGGCGGTTGCCGGGCTCGTGCCTATGAGGCCAGCGGTGATTTTCTGGCGGCCGAGCCCTATTGCGAGTATCAACCGAGGCTTTGGCATGAGGCTGGACAGGGTAGACAGGAAACTGGTAAATGTCATGCAGAGCGGCTTTCCCCTGGTGGCAGAGCCCTTTAGAGCGCTGGCTGGTAAGCTGGACATCAGCCAGGATGAAACGATAGAGAGGGTTCGGGCTCTCAAGGGCCAGGGGATAGTACGCCGCATCGGAGGCGTCTTCGATTCCTCGAAGCTGGGCTATCACAGCACCCTGGGAGCTCTGCACCTCGCCGGGCCCCGCCTGGATGAAGCCGCCGCCGTGGTCAGCCAGCATCCGGGGGTCAGCCATAACTACGCTCGAGACCACTATTATAATCTATGGTTTACCCTGTCCCTCCCCCGTGACAGGAGCCTGGCCGATGCTATTGCCGCTCTCAGCGCTCAGGCCGGGGCTGAGGCAACGATAAATCTGCCGGCGGTGGCGGTTTTCAAGATAGGCGTCTTCTTCGACCTCCTGGGCGATGATGGGCAAGAGCCGGCTTGGGATCAAAAACCCATACCTGTGGCCTCAACGCAGCGAGCTCTGAGCGAGCTGGAGAGAAGCATCGTTCGGGAGTTACAGGGGGACCTGCCCGTAGCCGAAGGGCCCTTCGGTGAGATGGCAGGGCGCCTGGGCCTGGCTGTGGGCGATCTCCTGGCCAAGGTCCAATCCTTTGAAGTTGAGGGCATAATGCGGCGCTACGGGGCGTCGCTCCGCCATCGCCTGGCGGGGTTCGTGGCCAACGCCATGGCCTGCTGGACGGTTGCCTCCGATGTGCAAAGAGCGGGCCACAGGGCGGCCTCATATCGGCAGGTCAGCCACTGCTACCAGAGGCAAACGGCTTCGGGCTGGCCCTATAACCTCTTTGCCATGATTCATGGCCGAGACCGGGAGGAATGCGAGTCAGTGACCGAAGATATCTCCATTGATATCGGGAACCACGATCATGTGTTACTGTTCAGCGGCAAGGAGTATAAAAAGGAGCCGGTCCAGTACTTCACCGAGGCTGGCTAAGGGAGCTCATGTCGGATTACTATCCCATCTTTCTCAACATTAGGGGAAAGAAGTGTGTGGTTGTGGGGGGCGGTGGGGTGGCGGAGCGCAAGGTGAGGAGCCTGGTGGAGCACAATGCCTCCATCCTGGTCATAAGTCCCCATGTCTCTGAGGGGCTGGCGGAGATGGCGGCACAGGGCGTGATAAAGGTGGCCCGGCGAGATTACCGCCCCGGCGACCTCAAGGACGCCCTGGTGGTCATAGCGGCTACCGATGACCCTGAGGTCAACAACCTGGTAGCGGATGAGGGGCAGCGCAGGGGGACTCTGGTCAACGTGGTAGACGCTCCCCAGAGCTCAAACTTCATCGTGCCCTCCCTGGTCCGCCGCGGTGACGTGTGCATCGCCATCTCCACCGGCGGCAGGAGCCCGGCGCTATCGAGGAAGATCCGCACCCAGCTGGAGCAGAGCTTCGCCCCGGAGTATGCTTCACTGGCCCTGTTGCTCTCCGAGGTGCGCCGTGAGCTGAGAGGGACTCAGGTGGACGGCGATGCCTGGCAGGGGTCTTTGGACCTGGACTTGCTGCTGGATATGCTGAAGAGAGGCGAATTCGAGCAGGCGAAGGGAAGACTTATCTCCGACCTTGCCGGAAAGGGGAAAGATGAAGCCTGACCGGAATATCAAGCTCTTGGTCTTGGGGCTCAATCACCTTAGTGCCCCGGTAGAGGTTCGGGAGAAGGTGGCCATAAGCTCTGGTCGGCTCAAGGAGACCCAGTCCTCCCTGCTCGATCACGTGGAGCAGGGGATCATCCTGTCTACCTGCAATCGAACCGAGATATATGCCCTGAGCGATGGGAGCCGTCCTCGGGGACAGCGGGCGACTGACTTCCTTAGCCACTACAGCGGTATGTCGGCCTCGCAGCTCGCCCCCTATCTTTACACTCACTCCCAGGAGACTGCGGTAAGGCACCTGTTCCGGGTGGCCTCCGGGCTGGACTCCATGATTGTGGGCGAGTCCGAGATCCTGGGTCAGGTGCGTCATGCCCTGGAGGGGGCCGAGACCACCGGGGCTGTCCATTTGCCTCTGTTAAACCTCTTCCGGCAGGCGGTAAGGGTGGGCAGGCGGGCCCGCGACGAAACCGCTATCGGCAGAAACGCCGTCTCCGTGAGCTCCGCCGGGGTGCAGCTAGCCAAGAGGCTGTTCAAGGACATCGCCGGCTGCAAGGTCCTGGTCATCAGCGCCGGCGAGGCGGGAAAACTGGCAGCTAAGGCGCTGGTTAAGAACGGCGTGGCCCAGATGACGGTCGCCAGCCGCACCTATGAGCGGGCGTCGGCACTGGCCTCTCAATTGGGAGGCGAGGCAGTTCCTTTTCACCGGATGGAGGAGGCCATGATGGCCTCGGACATTGTGGTCAGCTCGAGCGGGGCCCCCCATTTCATACTGGAGCCCCCGATGGTGGCTGAGGCAATGCGAATCCGGCCCCAGCGGCCGCTTCTGCTTATCGATATCGCCGTCCCCCGGGACGTTGACCCCAGGGTGAAGGATATCGACAATGTCTTTCTTTATGATATCGACGACCTCAATGAGTTCTCTGAGCTGAACCGCCGGCAGAGGCAGCGAGAGTCCGAAAAGGTCATGGCCATCATCGAGGTTGAGGTGGCTGAATTCATGGCGTGGTGGAGCTGCCTGGAGGTAAGGCCCATCATCGCCGCCCTGGTGGACAAGGCCGAAAACATACGCAGCGCCCAGCTCTCCAAGGCTCTGGGCCGGATGGAGGGGCTCTCCGCTGAGGAGATGGCACGGATAGAGGCCATGACCCGGGCCATCGTAAAGGGGATACTACACGACCCGATAAGTCGCCTGAAGAGTGACGAGCAGGCTCACCTCCATGCTCAGGCAATTCAGAAGCTTTTCGACCTCAAGCCAAAGCTGTAAACTTTCACCGGCAGACCGTTGGGGGTCTCGTGGACCGAAATAGATGCATCAGGGTGGGCTCCCGGGGCAGCCGGCTGGCTTTGCTTCAGGCGGAGCACATCGTTCGGCAGTTGAAACGGAGCCATCCTGGCCTCGAATTTGCCATCTCGAAAATAAGAACCACGGGCGACCGGGCTCGAAAGGCGCCCCTGGCCCAAATCGGAGGTCAAGGGGTTTTTACCAAGGAACTGGAGGAAGCATTGCTTGCCGGTGACATCGACCTTGCCGTCCACAGTCTCAAGGACGTGCCCACGGAGCTGTCCCCCCAGTTCAGGCTGGCTGCGGCGGGGATGAGGGCCGACCCCCGGGATGTCCTGATCTCCAGGGCAGGGACTCGCCTCGCTGGGCTGCCAGAGGAGGCTAGCGTGGGCACCGGCAGCCTGCGCAGGGCGATTCAGCTGAGGGCATTGCGCCCCGATATCCGGATCTGCCCCCTCCGGGGCAACATAGATACCCGGCTGGGCAAGGTCGAGAGGGGGGAGCTGGACGGGGTGGTCCTGGCTGCGGCTGCCCTGCTTCGTCTCGGCTGGGAGGAAAAGATAGCTGAATACCTGCCCATAGAGCATTGCCTGCCGGCGGTGGGGCAGGGGGCGCTGGCGGTGGAGGTTAGAGGTG
>JAUVWM010000118.1 GCA_030604105.1 Dehalococcoidaceae bacterium | reverse complement strand
GTCAGAGACCCTGCCTTTCGAGCCGAAATGGTAGCGGCATGTGCCATAAAGAGGGTGGGCAGGCCAGGGGACATCGGCAAGGCAGCCGTCTTCCTCGCCTCCGAATGTGCCAGTTATATCACCGGGCAGACGCTGAGCGTGAGCGGCGCGGTATAATAGGCTGAGCTTGATATTTGGGGCAAGTGGCGAGGCCATGTTCAATGCCCTCGAGAAGCTGGGCCCTCTCAATACCTAGGGCGGCTTCAACATCGCGGGCTGGGGGCCAGAACGGAGAATGGCCCAATCGGGCGTCAAGATGTTCCAGCTCAGGAAGATGGCGCCGGGCTCAGCCTCGAGGCATCCCCAGTCCCCTGAGGGCTATTATGTTCCTTTGCACCTCGGAAGTGCCGGCGAAGATGGTGTAAACCACCGAGTCCCGATAGCGCCACTCCGCCATCCCGTCCAGAGGAGCCCATTTGGACCCCTCTTGGAGTTGGCCATAGAGCCCCAAGATCTGCATGCCGGCATTGGCCAGGCGCTGATTTAACTCGCTGTGGAATAACTTGAGCGCGGATGCCTCATAGTTGGGCACGATCTCCTGGCTGGTCATCCAGGCAACGCGGTGGGCGAGGAGGTGTGCCACCTCAACCTCGGTGGCGAGCTCGGCCAGCTTCTGTCGCACCCGGGGATCTTTGGCCAGGCGTGGTATCTGCTTGACATAATCAGCTAACTCCTCGAAATGACGCTGGCTGCCTGTAGCGGGGCCACTTCTTTCCAGGTCGAGGGCTACGGCTATATGGTAGAAGCCGCGGTTCAGCTGGCCCACCAGGTTCTTCTTGGGCACGCGCACATTATCGTAGAAGACTTCGTTTGTTCTCCAACCGCCCATGACGTATAGCGGGCGGATGGTAATGCCCGGGCTCTTCATGTCGACGATAAACAGGGAGATGCCCCTATGTTTGGGGACGTTGGGGTCGATTCCGGTTCTGGCCCCGAGCCAGTGGTAGTCCGCATAGTGGCAGCACGTATTGAACACCTTCTGGCCATTCATAATATAGTAGTCGCCGTCCTCCACAGCCCTGATCTCGAGGGCGGCCAGGTCTGAGCCGGCCTGGGGTTCAGTGTAGCCCAGGGCGAACTCTATCTCGGCCCTGGCGATGCGGGGCAGATACTCGCTTTTCTGCTCGTCGCTGCCGAACATTATAATCACTGGCCCTGCCATGGCGGTACCTATCCCGCCGTATGGTCCCCCGCGGTACACGAGCTCTCCAGTGAGTATGTAGCGTTGCATATGGGAGGCGCCGATGCCGCCGTATTCCGGGGGCCATGAGGGACACAGCCAACCTCTCTCCCCCAGCCTCCGCAGGAACTCGCGCGTCTCCGGCTCCCAGTTGTAGCTGTTGAACTTCTCGCAAGCCCCGGGGGTAAGCTCCCTGTCCAGGAATTCACCGACCTCCTTTCGGAAAGCCTCCTCCTCTGGAGTAAACCGAAAGTCCATTTCCTAACCTCCATCGGCGATCTCGTATTTCAAGTCACGGCTGGGCAACTCTGATCCCTCATCGCTCCCAGCACGGATGATACCCTTCTGGCAATTGGACGTCAAGCCCTTCCGCCACTGTCAGCGCTCTACCTCAGGTAGCGTGGATAGATAGTTGAGCCTCTGTCCAGCAACCCCTATGAAAGGTCGACCAACGATAGCCTCACCCTCCCCCTGGAGCTGGCCAGGCACCTCCTTGACAGCCAGCAAGCAGGGAGCTTAAGATGGCCACAATATTGGTACCATTGGCAACGGGGGCGCAGAGCCTCAAGAAATTCTGTAAGGGGGGTCTATTATGGAGGGAGCTTCAACTGAGTACCCGGCGAGCCTGTCCATCGATTACCCGGATAGAGAGCTGAACAGATTAACTACGTTTTTCAGGTTCTTCATGGCAATTCCAATCTGGATCGTCTTAGCCCTGCTTGGCGCTAGCTTCCCCGCCTGGGGAGGGAACCCGTGGATGTTCCAAGGTTATGGCCTCGAGGCACTTGTTGTTGTCCTACCAACAGTGCTAATGCTCCTCTTCCGGCAAAAGTATCCCAAGTGGTGGTTTGACTGGAATCTGGCTATTACCAAGTTTGTTACCCGCGTTGTGGCCTATGTCGCGCTATTGAGGGATGAATATCCTTCGACTGACGAAGAGCAGGCGGTTCACATCGCGGTCCCGTACCCGGATGCCAAAGAAGGCCTGAACCGTTGGCTGCCACTGGTGAAATGGCTCCTGGCGATTCCCCACTACATTGTTCTCTCGTTCCTGAACATTATTGCCTTTGTGCTGGTAGTAATTGCCTGGTTCGCTATTCTATTTACTGGCCGCTACCCGAAAGACCTGTTTAACTTCGTGGTTGGTGTACTTCGATGGAATTTGAGAGTGGTAGCATATGCTTTTTTGCTAACCACCGACCGCTATCCGCCTTTTAGACTCAGCGACTGAGTTCGCTCGCCTAGCCAGCGGATTGGGAGAGGGTAGTCTGAAACCCAGTCGACTTGCAGAAATAAGGGTTTCACATGGCCACAGTGGTTGAAATGGGCAATCTCCAATAACAAATCAAGGAGGCTAGGAAAATGGATACGGAGCTGAGAGGCAAGACTGTAATTGTCAGCGGCGGGGGCGGCAACGTCGGCTACGGCATCAGCCTCGCCTTCGCCGAGGAGGCTGTCAACCTGGTTATCGGCGACATAGATGAAGCCCAAGCTCAGAAGGTGGCCAGGAAGGCACAGGCACTGGGAGCGAAGGCGCTGGCGGTTAAGTGTGACGCCCGTGAAATCGACCAGGTCTCGGCCATGGTGAAGAAGGCCCTGGATGAGTTCAAGGAAGTAGACGTCCTGGTCAACGTCGTCGGCGGATCGAGCGATTATTCGCCCTTTGGAGACAAGCCGAGGGAGACATGGCGCAACGACCTCGATCTGAACATTATCAGTTTCTTGAACTGCACGCGGGCCGTCCTGGACCACATGATAGAGCGAAAGCGTGGTGCGGTGGTCAGCCTTACCTCCGAAGGCCAGAGATTTGGCCTGCCGGGATGGAGCGTCTATAATGGGACCAAGGCTGCTATAATCGGCCTGACCAAGACCCTTGCCCGCGAGTACGGAGAGCACGGCATTCGGTTCAACGCCGTCTCCCCGGGGCTCATCCTGCCCACCAGTGACGAGGAGATCGGCGAGCTCAGCGGCTGGAGGTCAGAGCTTGGCACGTTCGTGAGAGGGCCTGACTTTCAAGCCGAAATTGTGGCGGCATGTGCCATAAAGAGGGTGGGCAGGCCATCGGACATTGGCAAGGCGGTGGTTTTCCTCGCCTCCGAATGCGCCAGTTATATCACCGGGCAAACGCTGAGCGTGACTGGGGGCTCAATATCCTGATCTTGATATCTCGGACAAATGGCGAGGCCATGTACAACGCCTTCCTGAAACTGTACGCTTTCGTTCCTGCTTGCAGGTCTGTCTTGGTGCGGGAGGCCGGTATCGGCGGGAGAAGATCCAAGCCAGAGACCCGCATCTTGAGCGAGAGCCCTATGGAGACTACAACGGGCTGAAGGAGATTCTGAAATGGAGACGATCTTGGCCTTTCTGTGTGACTATGCAGATACTTCGGGGGGGAAGATCAATGCCCTCGGTATCGGATTCAATACTATTCACGCCCCAAAGGTTCCTGCTACGCACCGCCTCTTCTTCGTGGTGCTAAAGTTGAAGGCAGGCATAACCGAGGCAGGAGCGAAGTCAATCGAGGTTAGTCTTATTGATGCCGACGGTAAACATGTCATACCCAAAATATCTGGAAGCCTAACCTTCCCTGAGGTGCAGGGGGTGACAGAGACCTTCACTCAGATAGCTGTGGCTTTCAACAATGTGAAGTTTCCGGAATATGGAGAATATTCGCTTGAAGTAGTAATTCAGGGCATCAGGGTCGCCAGCCTTCCACTCAAGGTTTCTCCACTCCAGCCTGTTACTAAGTGAAGCAGGTCCGTTATAGGTCCAAAGGGGCGCAGGCGGATATTTGGCAGGACGTTTGGCATAGAGTCTACTTGAGCTCTATTTGAAAGGGGATGATCCCTCTGAGATTAAATCGCCTTCTGAACCTTTCCAGTATGCTTATCGTCCTCATACCGAAAAGGCTGAAGAGGATACCATTGCCGATGGCATGGAAGGTGTCAAGCCAGAGGCCGCTTGTCTTGGTGACGATGAATGTCCTGAGGGTTAGTGGATAGACGAAGGTGACCCAGAACCAGGTATCCATTATCACGCCATAGATATAGCCCCAAAATATGGCAAACAGGGTCAGCCACACCCGGTTCGGACCCAGTCGTTTGAAATAGGCAGCTGAGACTCCAGCCAGTCCCCAGGCAAACATCTGATAGGGAGTCCACGGGCCCATGCCCAAAAAGAGGTTGGAGATGAGGGGTGTCATCGCTCCCACCATAAACCCTGCCACGGGCCCGAAAACATAGCCTGAGCAAATTATCAGGTAGGTGGATGGTTGCACGTTGGGCAGGGCAACGAAAGGTATCCTCAGCACCGCTGACACGGTGCCCAGCATTGAAACCAGTGCCAGCTCTTTGGAACTCAGGGCGTAGCTCTCAAACTCGAAGAAAAAGGCAGCTACGGCCAGAAGTACCAATACGCCAGAGATCAGGCCCCAGTTTGCAGACGGGTCTACCGGACTCGACGGCAGGGCTGGGATAGCAAACACGGCGATACCGACAAGAAATATCAATGCCAGGCAGATGTGGCTCTTTCTCACAGCAGTATCCTTGCCGCCTCGTCGGCCGTCAGGATATCTTGAGGGATGCCCTGTTGCTGGAAAGCCTGCACCAGACGATTCACCTGGGGTGAAAATAGAAGGGCCTGGGAGAGAGCCTGTCGCTTGTTGCCGTCAACGACCACCTTGCCCTCGCTCATCAGTACTACCCTATCAGCATGCTCAGCCACCATCTCTACATCGTGGG
>JAUVWM010000082.1 GCA_030604105.1 Dehalococcoidaceae bacterium | reverse complement strand
GGCGCCACCAGGCCACCCTGCGATAGCGGCTGGGTGCCAACGACATGGCAGGTGGGGCTCACCGGCAAGATAGTCACCCCTGATTTTTACCTGGCTGTGGCCCTCTCCGGCTCCAGTCAGCACATGGCAGGGTGTTCCGGGGCAAAGAACATCATAGCCATAAATAAGGACCCTGAAGCCAATATATTCAAAGAGGCCGCCTACGGCATTGTGGCCGACTATAAGCAGGCGCTACCTGCTCTCACCAAGAAGATCCAGGAACTGCTGAGCGAGTGAGGGGAAGCCCGCCTCGGCGTTGAGATCCGGCCTTCCTGCCCAGAACCTGGGCTGGCCGTGGGTGAGACATGGCCGCCAACGCGTTGCTAGGCTTTGTCCGCCTGCCGCTGGGCGATAATCTTCTGGGCCAGGTGGGCGGGCACCTCCTCGTAGTGGCTGAACTGCATGGTGAAGCTACCCCGACCTTGAGTTATCGACCTCAGGTCGGTGGCGTAGCGCAAGCTCTCAGCCAGGGGTGCCTGGGCCTCGATAACGTTTGTCCCGTCCTCGGGGTTCATGCCCAGCACCTTGGCCCGCTTGGTATTGAGGTCGCCGATGGTATCGCCGGTGAAGTCCCGGGGCACGGTGATGGTGATATCCATTATCGGCTCCAAGAGCACCGGCTGTGCCTGAGCCAAGCCCTTCTTCAGGGCCTGGGCGCCCGCGATCTTGAAGGCGATGTCAGAGGAATCAACAGGATGGGAGCTTCCATCGTAAAGAGTTGCCCTGACATCGACAACGCTGTAGCCAGCCAGCACCCCCTCATGCGACGCTTCATGGACGCCCTTCTCCACAGCCGAGATGTAGTTCTTGGGCACCGATCCCCCCACTACCCGCCCGGCAAACTCGAAGCCCGTGCCTCGAGGCAGGGGCTCCAGTTCCAGAAAAACGTGGCCATATTGACCATGTCCCCCGGTTTGTTTCTTATGCTTGTATTCCGCCTTCGCCGACACGGTTACGGTCTCCTTATAAGGGACCTTGGGGATGGACAGCTCAACCGCCACCCCGAACTTGCGCAGCATCTTCTCGGCAGCCACCTCAACGTGAGATTCGCCTAGACCGCTGAGTGTGGTCTCGCCGGTGTCAGGCTCCTTGTGCACCACCAGCGTGAGGTCCTCCTCGGAGAGCCGGAGCAGAGCTGTTCCCAGCTTATCCAGGTCGGCCTTGGTCTTGGGGTACACGGCAACGCTGAAGCTGGGCAGCGGGAACTGGATGGGGGCAAGCAGCAGCGGGTGGTCTCGCTGGCACAGGGTATCTCCCGTGCCGGTCGTGGTCAGCTTGGCCACGGCACCGATATCCCCGGCAATCAGCTGAGAGGCTGGCTCCTGCGCCTTGCCCCGCAGCATGAAGAGCTGGCCGATACGCTCGGCCGCCTTCTTGGTGGCGTTCCACACCTGGGAGTTGCTGTGAATGGAGCCAGAATAGACCCGAAAGCAGGTGAGCTTGCCGACGTAGGGGTCAGCGCTGGTCTTAAAGACTAGGGCCAGCGGGGGCTGGGCCTGGTCCGGCTCAAGCTCCTCCTGGGCACCAGCCGCCGGATTGGTGGCCACGACCTGGCCTTTCTCCTTGGGGGAGGGAAGGTAATCACAGATGGCATTGAGCAGCAGGGGGATGCCTATGTTCTGCAGCGCCGAGCCGACCAGGATGGGCGTGACCTTGCCACTCATGACCGCTTTCTTCAGGGCATTGCTGACCTCCGCCTGGCTTATCTCCTCCCCCTCCAGATACTTGGCGATGAGATCATCGTCGATCTCCACCACCGCCTCCACCAGCTTCTCACGATAGGAATCAGCCTGGCCCTGAAGGGAGTCCGGTATCTCCCCTTCCTCCAACTTGGGCCCGCTATGGGCCTTCATCCGGAGGAGGTCGATAACGCCCTGGAATCCTTCGGCAGCGCCCAGGGGCAGTTGGATGGGAACACACCCGGTGCCGAAACAGGACCTTATCTCCTCCACCCTTCGCTGGAAGTCAGCGTTCTCGCGATCCATCTTGTTGACCACGATAAAGCGGGGCAGGTTGGCTTCAGCGGCATACTGCCAAACCTGCTCGGTGCCCACCTCCACGCCGGAGACAGCGCACACCACAATGATGGCCTCATCGCTGCCCCGGATTCCCGCCCTGACCTCGCCCACGAAATCGGCATAGCCCGGGGTATCGATGAGGTTGATCTTGGTGTCTTTCCACTCGCAGGGGAGCAGGGAGAGGTTGATGCTTATCTGGCGCTTCACCTCGTCGGGCTCGTAGTCCGAGGTGGTGGTTCCCTCGTCCACCTTGCCCAGGCGGTTGATGGCCCCTGAGGTGTAGAGCATGGCCTCGGAGAGCGAGGTCTTGCCGGCGCCGCAGTGGGAAAGCAGCACCACATTGCGGATATGCTCTGTCCCGTAATCTCGCATGAAACCTTCCCCCTCTCTGTGGCTCGATGGCTATCATTCTACCCCATTTTGGGAGGAGGGCGCAACTTGCTCACAGGGGGCATCTATGCCCCGGGAGGGTTTATAATTATAATTGGCTCAACCGATTTAGAGGCGAGATGCTGAGGAAGCAAATAACCAAGCTCCTCCTGGCGCTGCTCATCCTGTCGTGCCTGACGCTGGTTGCCGATTCGCCCTATAAGGCGAACAGCATCTACGGCATCGCCAGGCCTCATATTTTCAGCGTGGCCCGATGGGAGGTGGAGCATTTCTTCAACAAGTGGAGCCGCGAGATAAGGGACCTCTACGGCGGCCAAGACCTTTCCCGGGAGGAGCGGATAGAGCTGGTAGAGAAGTATTTTGGCCTGCAGCGGGAGATAGAGCGGCTGGAGTCCGAGGTCAAAGGAGCGGCTGCGGCTTCGACCGATGGACAAAGAGACCTAGAGGCCCGGCTGGCCAGCTTGAGGAAAGAGCAGGCCAGAGATGAAAACCGAGTGGAGGATATCCTTGAGGCCCAGATAAGCGGGGCGCTGGCAGACGAGGGCCTTACCCTCCGCCTGATTTGGAAAACGGGACTGGTTTTCCCGCCGGTGGACTTCGAATTTGACACCCTTCCCCACGTGCTGGTGGTCTCTCCCAGATATGAGATAAGGGTCATAGAGAAGCTGCCCCTGGAGCCTAAGCTGAGCCTGGAGGAGATAGCCGAGATCGAAGCCAGAGTGGAGAGGCTGGGGTACTCGGCACTGGTAACCACGGTGAGCGGGGTGGCTACCTATCCCAGCCTGGTATCCCAAAGGGCCTCTCTTGAGTCCACGCTTTCCCTCATCGCTCACGAATGGTTCCACCAGTATCTCTTCTTTCGCCCCCTGGGCCGCCACTACGGGGCGAGCTACCTGATGACCACCATCAACGAGACGGCGGCCAGCATGGCGGGCAGTGAACTGGCCTCTCTGGTCTTTGACCGCTATGGGGGGGAAGAGACAGCGGACGGGGTGGAGAGGGAACCCGCCTTCGACTTCAACCGGGCCATGAGAGAGATAAGGCTCGCCGTTGACCGCTATCTGGCTCAGGGGGAGATCGAGGCGGCGGAGCGCTTCATGGAGGAGCAACGCCAGCTTCTGGCCAGCCACGGCTATCACATCAGGAGGCTGAACCAGGCCTATTTCGCCTTCCACGGCAGCTATGCCGATAGCCCCACCTCCATCAGCCCTATCGGCGGGCAGCTCGAGTCGCTGAGGCAGCGATCCGCCTCGCTGGGGGAGTTCGTGAGGGCGGTTGCCCAAATATCCTCTTACCGGGACCTGGAGGAGTTGCTGGAGCGCGATGAGGGCAGTTAAAGGCGATATGCCTCGCTCAATTAGCCTGCCGGCCCAAGGCGCCCCGTTATTGCCCGGCCCGTGGCCCAGGTGATATAATTGACCGGCCTTGATGAGCAAGGCACATTTTCGGCGGGGGGTGGGCAATGAAACTGAGCCATGAGGAAGTCGAGCACATCGCTCTCCTGGCCCGATTGGGCTCGAGCGAGGAGGAGCTGGAGAGGTTCAGGGAGCAGCTGTCCCACATACTGGAGAGCTTCGAGGTGCTGCAGCAGGTGGATACCGCTGACGTTCCGCCTACAGCTCAGTCCGTCGATCTCCAAGACGTGGTCAGGGCCGACGAGGTATCGCCCTCCCTTCCCCACAGCCAGATTATGGCCAATGCCCCGCAGCAGGAGGCAGGCTGCTTCAGGGTGCGGGCGGTATTGGAGTGATATTGGGGGAACCTAACCTGTACCAGCTTACAATCCATGAAGCCCACCAGCTGCTTGCTTCGAGGCAGCTGTCATCCTTTGAGCTGACCGAGGCCGTGCTGGCGCGCATCCCCCAAGTTGAGCCCCAGCTTCATGCCTTCGTCACCACCACCCACGACCTGGCCCGGAACCAGGCGCGGGAGGCAGATGAGCGCATCGCTGGCGGGGACATGAGCCCCCTTACCGGCATCCCGGTGGTTATCAAGGATAACATGTGCACCAAAGGGATAGCCACCACCTGCTCCTCCCGAATGCTGGAGGGCTTTGTCCCGCCCTACGACGCCGCAGTGATAGAGAAACTCAATGCCCTGGGAGCGGTGCTGGTGGGCAAGTCCAACATGGATGAATTCGCTATGGGCTCCTCCACGGAGAACTCGGCCTTTTTCATCACCAACAACCCGTGGGATATCAGCCGGGTCCCCGGGGGCAGCAGCGGTGGCTCGGCGGTGGCGGTGGCCGCCGGCGAGACCATCTATGCCCTGGGCTCCGACACCGGCGGCAGCATCCGCCAGCCGGCCGGGTTCTGCAGCGTGGTCGGCCTGAAGCCAACCTACGGCAGGGTGAGCAGGTATGGCCTGGTGGCCTTCGCCAGCTCCCTGGACCAGATCGGTCCCCTGACCAAGGATGTCACCGACTGCGCCCTGGTGATGAATGTCATCTCCGGCCATGACCCCAGGGATGCCACCTCGGTGAGTCATCCCGTGCCCGATTATACCCGGTCGCTCATACCCGACCTCGACGGCATTCGCATAGGTGTCCCCCAGGAGTACTTCGTAGCTGGCATGCAGCCCGAGGTGGAGGCGGTGATGCGCTCCGCCATCGGCAAGCTGGTGGAGCTGGGCGCCAGCGTGGAGTGGGGGGTCTCCCTGCCCAGCACGCCGTATGCGCTCGCCGTCTACTATATCATCGCCCCTTCAGAGGCTTCGGCCAACCTGGCCCGCTACGACGGGGTGAAGTATGGCTTTTCCGCCCAGGACGCCGAGGGTATGTGGGATGCCATGGAGAAGACCCGCCAACACGGGTTTGGCCCTGAGGTCAAGCGGCGTATCATGCTGGGGACCTATGCCCTGTCGGCGGGCTACTATGATGCTTACTATCTCAAGGCACAGCGGGTGCGCACCCTGATCAGGCGGGAGTTCGACCAGGCCTTCGAGCAGTTCGACGCCCTGGTCACGCCTACCTCGCCCACGGTGCCCTTCGGGATCGGGGAGAAGGTGGATGATCCGCTCCAGATGTATCTCAGCGACGTATGTACCCTGCCCATAAACATCGCCGGCATCCCCGGCCTCTCACTGCCCGCGGGGTTCGTGGACGGCCTGCCCGTAGGCATGCAGATCCTGGGCAGGCCCTTCAGCGAGGAGCTGCTGCTGCGCATCGGCTTCGCCTATGAGCAGGCGACGCCATGGCACGAAAGGAGGCCGCCTCTCTAAGCCTGCCAGGCCCCTCTCATCGGAGGCCGCAGGCGAGGTTGACAGCCTCAATCCTCCGTGCTAACCTTTTTAGCTTGTAAGGGAGGTAGAGATATGGTCACCGTTGATGAAGAGCTATGTGTCGGCTGTGGAACATGCGTGACCTTTTGCCCCCGGGAAGCGTTGTGGGCGTGGGGCGTGTGCCGGGCAGATGCCCAAAGGTGTACCGACTGTTATGACGGGCTGTACCACTTCGACCCCAAGGCGGCCGTCGGCGACAGGAAATCCTTGCTGGACCGCACCAAGACCTCGTGGAGAAGAAACTGCATCGGCAACTGCCCCGTTGGCGCACTGAGCGTGAAGGAAACATAGCCCGGCGACTTTGAGGAAAGCCAAGGAGAAGACAAGATGTCACCTCTAGCATTGCGAACTCGGGTCAATCCCGATATGTGCTGGGCATCGGTGGAAAGAATAGCCCCCTGCGAGGACGCCTGCCCCATCCATATGAATGTGCCCGAGTATATCATGTCCATAGCTCAGGGCAGGCTCGAGGATGCCTACAGGCTGATCAGGCTGACCAACCCCCTCCCCGCCGTCTGCGGCCGTGTCTGCTATCATCCGTGCGAGGATGTGTGCATCAGGCGCCATGTCGATGACCCCCTGGCCATCAATGCCCTGAAGAGGTTCGCCGCCGATAGCGTCGATAGCGACAAGGTCGAGGTGCCCCGTGTCGCCAAGGGCGACAGGCGGGTGGCGATCGTTGGCTCCGGGCCGGCTGGCCTGGCGGCGGCCCATGACCTAGCCCTCTTCGGCCGCGACGTGAGCGTATTTGAGGCCATGCCCCAGGCGGGGGGGATGCTGCGGGCGGGTATTCCCGAGTACCGCCTGCCCAAGGCGGTGCTTGACCGCGACATCAAGTACATCGAGAGGCTGGGGGTGAGGATAAGGACCAGCACCACGGTGGGCAAGGATGTCAAGCTCGAG
>JAUVWM010000108.1 GCA_030604105.1 Dehalococcoidaceae bacterium | reverse complement strand
ATCTCGCCATGGAGGAGGTTGTGGTCCCCACCGCCATTGGCTGCGATGTAGCCCCCAGCAACATCGACCTGGTGGGCGCTGAGGTGGAGCTTATCGCCGAGCCGGGACGGGAATACATCCTGAAAAGCAAACTGACGCCTCTAGCGGAAAAATATGACTACATCTTCATCGACTGCCCGCCCTCTCTGGGGCTGCTGACCCTCAATGCCCTCACCGCGGCCCGGGAGATTCTTATCCCTGTCCAGTCACAGTACCTTGCCCTTCGCGGCATGGAGCTATTGCTTCAGACCATCGCCAAGGTCAGGGCACGCCTAAACCCTGAGATCGAAATCCTGGGTATACTGCCTACCTTCTATGATAGACGGACTCGCCATGCCCAGGAGGTAGTGGCAGAGCTGGAACACCGCTATGGAGATCACTTGATCAAGGTGAATATTCCCAGCACTATCAAGTTTGCCGATGCCACCACGGCCGGGGAATCCATTTTTACCTTCAGCAAGTCCTCGCCCGCAGCTATGGCCTATGGCGAGCTGGTAAGAGAGGTGCACAATGCCAAGACGAGTTAGCGTGGGGCAACGGTTGAGCCAAGATGAGGCGCTGGGCAAAAGGGGGATAGATGCGCTGCTTGCTGGTACACCAGTACAACAGCCCACTGATATACCAGTACGCCAATATGCCAGTGTACCAGCCAAACGTTTCGAGAAGGCCACCTTCTATTTTGAGCCTGAGGACCTGTCCCAGCTTGATAGGCTGTGGCTCGAGCTCATGGGGCAGGGCATAAGATGCAATAAGTCCGAGATCGTGAGCGCCTTCCTCAAGGCTGGCCTCAGTGAGTATGTCCAGAACCCTTCCCACAGCGCCCTGCTCGACAAGCTAACGGGCAGGCGGCGGCGAGCCTAGACACCCCTGTCCCCCACGCCTATCCAAACCCCAGCCCCTGCTCCTTGAGGCTGACATACCTCTGCTGCCCGATGATCAGATGGTCGACCACCTCGATATCCAAAACCTTGCCCGCGGCTACAATTTGCTCGGTCACCAGAATATCCTCGGAGCTGGGGGTGGGGTCACCGGAGGGGTGGTTATGCACCACCACCAGGGCAGGGCAGTTGTCCCTTACCGCCTGGCAAAAGACCTCGGCAACCCGGATGAGTGAGGTATTGACGCTGCCTCGATAGACCTGTGGGATGGCTATCACTTGGTTCTTGGTATTGAGCAGCACCACCTTGAGCTGTTCCTGCTCCAGGAAGCTCATCTCCGCCAGGAGGAGATTGGCCACGTCCTGGGGAGTTTTGACCACCATTCGCTCCTGGGGATGGGTGGAGAGCAATCTTATGCCCAGCTCCAGGGCGGCCTTGGTCTCTGCCGCTTTGGCCTCTCCCAGGCCCCGTTCAGCACAAAGCTCGCCGAAACTTGCCTGGGCCAGGCCCGCCAGACCTCCAAAGCGTGCCAGCACCCTGGTGGCCAGGCCCAGCACGTTCTCCGAGGCGGCGCCCGTGCGCAGGATGATGGCCAGCAGCTCAGCGTTGCTCAAGGCACCGGGGCCATAATCCCGGAGCCGCTCGCGGGGGCGCTCGCCAGGGGGCAGGTCGCGGATCATGGGGTGATATTCGATACCACTCGGCTGCTTCATTGTCGCCCCAAAAGCTACTTGATCTCGGCGGTGGCCCCGGCCGTTTCCAGCTTCTCCTTCAGCGTCGCGGCTTCCTCTTTGGTGATCCCGTCTCTGACTGCCTTGGGGGCGCTCTCCACCAGGTCCTTGGCCTCCTTTAGCCCCAGGGTTGTCACCTCGCGCACCGCTTTGATGACGCTGATCTTGTTGGCACCGATATCCTTGAGGATGACGCTGAATTCCGTCTGCTCCTCAGTGGCGGCGGCTGCCTCAGCCGCAGCTGCCGGGGCGGCGGCTACCGCTACCGGTGCGGCAGCGCTAACCCCGAATTCGGCCTCCAGGGCTTTCACCAGCTCGGACAGCTCAAGCACGTTCATGCCCTTGATGGCATCGATAAGCGCTTCCTTCGTCACCGCCTGGCTCCCCTTCGCTGGGGATGCTGCCTGGCGTTTGCCGCCGGCGGCACCTCTCTCGGCTGGCGCCTTCTTGGCCTTTGCCGGGGGCGCTTTCTGCTCGTCTCCAGCCTCGCTTTCAGCGATATCCTGTTCCAGCTCAGCTTGATCCTCTGGCATATTATCCTCCCTCCAGTTGGTGTATCCTGGCCTGCAGCAAACCGGCAAGCTCTCTTATATTGGCGGTAAGCACGTAGAGCAGGGCCGAGACGGGAGCCTGCATCCCGGCCATTAGAAGGGCGATCAGGGTCTCCCTGGGGGGCAGCGTGGATAGGATAGCTACCTCCTGGGCGGTGAGCACCCTGTGCTCAAGCAATCCCCCCTTGACGCGGAGAGTGCTTTTGGAGGCTCTCACGTAATCGGTCACAGCTCTGGCCGGGATGCTGACATCGCCGTAACCCAAAGCCAGGGCTGTGGGGCCCTGGAGAAGGTCCTTAAGCCCCTCCCGGCCGGCCCTCTCGGCGGCGAAGCGAGCCAGGGTGTTCTTCACCACCCGGTATTCGACGCCCTGCTCTCCGAGCTTTCGCCGCAGCTCGGTCATCTCGGCGGCGGTGAGCCCGCGATAGTCAGTGGCCACAGCCATGGTGATCCGGGAGAGAAGCTCTCCCAGCCTCTCCACCGTTTCCGTCTTTTTCTCCCTTGACATGGTTGCCTCCGCTAAACTAAAGTGCCCCTATCACATGAACAAACGAGCCCTTGTGCCCGCACAAGGACCCGTCCTCCAAGGTCGGCTTGAAGCTTCAACCCCGGTCGACATGCCTCGGCAGGCACTTTTTAAGCCCACAGGGCGCCTGCTGTCTGCAGCACGATCTCAATTTACTTAACTGGCCGGCCCCCTCCTTGACATAAAGATTTAAGAGGCGCTGAGGGTGAGGGTCGGTTTCAGGTCGAGTCTGATGCCAGGCCCCATGGTGGTGGACAGGTAGGCGCTCTTGATATACTGCCCCTTGGCACCACTGGGTTTGGCCCGGAGCACGGCCTCCACCACGGTGGACAGATTGTCCAGGAGCTGGCCATCCTCGAAGCTGAGTTTGCCCAGGGGCACGTGAATGATGGCTGTTTTATCCAGCTTGAACTCCACGCGTCCCTGGAGAGCGTCCTTGATCACCCGGGTAAGGTCGGTGGCGTTCACCACCGTGCCCGATTTGGGGTTGGGCATGAGCCCGCGGCGACCTAGAATCTTGCCCAGCTTACCCACCTTGCCCATCATATCGGGGGTGGCGATGGCCGTATCGAAATCGAGCCACCCCTCCTCGATCTTCTTGATAAGCTCATCGCCGCCGGCGTGGTCGGCGCCGGCCTCCTCGGCGACCTTCACCCCCTCGCCCTGGGTGAAAACCAGGATGCGCACCTTCTTGCCCAAGCCGTGGGGCAGGAGGGCTACACCCCGCACCTGCTGGTCGGCATGGCGGGGGTCGACGCCCAGGCGCAGATGAAGCTCCACGGTCTCGTCGAACCGGGCATAAGCCGCCTTCTTGGCCAGCTCAATGGCTTCCCCAGGATGGTAGGTGTTGGCCCTGTCTACCAGCTGGTCTGCCTGCTGGAATTTCTTGCCATGCTTGGCCATCGTTATTCTACCTCGATCCCCATGCTGCGCGCCGTGCCCTCGATAATGTGCATTGCCGCCTCCAGGTCCAGGGCATTGAGGTCCTTCAGCTTTATCTGGGCGATCTCCCGGAGCTGCTCAGGGGAGACCTTGCCGACCTTGTTGAGCATTGCCGACTCGCTGCCCTTCTCCACCCCCAGCGCTCGCTTCAGGAGGTCGGTGGTGGGTGGGGTCTTGGTGGCGAAGGTGAAGGAATTGTCCTCGAAAACGGTGATCTCCACCGGGATAATGGAGCCGGCCTGAGAGCTGGTGCGGTCATTGTACTCCTTGCAGAAGGCCATGATATTGACGCCATGCTGCCCCAGGGCTGGCCCCTCGGGAGGGGCTGGATTGGCTTTGCCCGCATCGATCTGCAGTTTGATGACCGCCTTGACTTTTTTTGCCATGTTTGCTTACGCTCCAAAGACTGGGCCGGGATTTAGGGAAGGCTGGCTATAGCCTTTCCACCTGCAGGAAGTCGAGCTCCACGGGGGTCTCCCGGCCGAAGAAAGACATCATTACCTTCACCTTGCCCTTCTCCGGGCTGATGTCCTCCACCGTCCCCATGAAATCGATGAATGGGCCGTCGATGACCCGCACACTCTGTCCGACGTTGAAGCCCACCCTGATCCGGGGCGCTTCGGCCTCCATCTGCTTCAGGATGGTATCGACCTCCTCCTCATCCAGAGGGACAGGCCTGTTCCCCGAGCCCACGAAGCCGGTGACGCCCGGGGTGTTGCGGACCACGTTCCAGCTCTCGTCGCCCATCTGCATCTCCACCAGAACGTATCCGGGAAAGACCTTCCTGGCCACGGTGCGTCGCTGTCCCTCCCTGACCTCGATCTCGTCCTCGGTAGGTATCACTACCTGGAAGATCCTGTCCTCAGCGTCCATGGACTTGACGCGCTGTGCCAGATTCCTCTTCACCTTGTCCTCATATCCTGAGTAGGTGTGGATAACATACCAGCGCTTCTCGTTCTCCTCCATGCTCCCGCATCATCCTCCCAGAAGTAGGGAATCCACCATGTGGGTGAACCCATAATCAAGCGTCCCCAGGATGGCACCCACAGCTATGGAAATGATGATGACCATGTAGGTCAGATGCATGGTTTCCCGCCTGGTGGGCCACACCACCTTCTTCAGCTCGGCGATGGTCTCGCCGATGAACTTGAATCTGGAAGCAATTGGCCTGGGGACGACAGCATAGCGCTTCATTATCGTTCCCCCTCCTCCTGGACCGGGCTATTTGGTCTCCCTGTGGAGCCGGTGGCCACGGCAGCGGGGGCAGAATTTACTAAACTCCAGCCGCTGTGGATCGTTCCTCCTGTTTTTCGTGGTGGTATATGTCCTCTGGCTGCAATCGGTGCAAGCCAGGTGGATGATAATTCGCGCTTCCGCTTTCCTCGCCATTGGTTAGGGCCGCCAGCCGGAGGCAGCTGCGCTGTGCAGCCTTGCCTGAGCCTGCCGCCCATCACCTCCTCCTAGTCATAGATGCGACTGACTACACCGGCCCCTATGGTCCTGCCCCCCTCGCGGATGGCGAACCTCAGCCCTGTCTCCAGGGCTACCGGGTAGATGAGGTCTAGCTTCATCGTCACGTTATCCCCGGGCATGACCATCT
>JAUVWM010000159.1 GCA_030604105.1 Dehalococcoidaceae bacterium | reverse complement strand
CCCTTTTATTGTAAGGGATTTGAGCAAGTGCATCCTATGTGCTAAATGCATTCGGGCAGATCAAGAGCTAGTCGTTGAGGGGGCTATCGACTACATTCACCGCGGATTCACTTCTAAGCCGGCAACGCTGAATGATATGCCACTGGAAAAGTCCGAGTGTACTTTTTGTGGCACCTGTGTGGCACTTTGCCCCACCGGCGCGCTGGCGGAAAAGGAGAGGCCATACAGAGGGACGACGGCGACAAGCGTCCCGACCGTCTGTCCCTTTTGTGGCTGTGGATGCAGCATCTGCCTGGAGGTTAAGGATAACCACATAGTGCGGGTCAGGCCGGGCAAGGAGAGTGCGGCGAACCGGGGCGCGCTTTGTGTCAAGGGGAGCTATGGCTACGATTTCGTGCACAGCTCAGAGAGGCTGACCAGTCCCCTGACCAAAGTGAACGGCGGTTTCGAGGAACTATCATGGGGACAGGCTTTGGACTTGGTGGCCGCCCAACTGCAACGGATACGGGAAGCTCACGGCCCCGGCAGCCTGGCTGTCCTCGGTTCCTCCAAGTGCACCAATGAGGAGAACTACCTGCTGCAGAGATTCGCTCGTGGCGTACTGGGCACCAATAACATCGACAATGGCAGCCGCTTGTATGGTTCTGCCAGCTACGCCAGCCTTGGATGGACCCTCGGCTCGCCTGGAACCACCAGCTCTCTCGACGACCTTGAACGATCGGAGGTGGTACTGGTTATCGGGGCCAATCCCATCTCCTCAGCCCCTGTCGTGGGATATGCCATAAGGCGTGCAGTTAGATACAAGGGCGCCAAGCTGCTGCTCGTCGACCCTCAACCAACGAAGCTCTCTTCATTTGCCCACCTCCGGTTGAGACCCAGAGCCGGCACCGATGTAGCTCTCATAAATGGCCTGGCAAGGGTGATCGTTGCCGAGGGGCTCCTGGATGAGGAGTTTGTAGCCAGAAGAACAGATAACTTTGAGGCATTGAGCAAGGGCTTGGAGGCATATACCCCTGAGTATGTGGAGGAGATCACCGGCGTTTCCAGTCAAGATGTACGTCATGCCGCTCGACTCTTCGCTGGAGCCAACCAGGCTTCAATTGTCTACGGCAATGGAATCACCCAATATGTTGCCGGAACGGACAGCGTAATGGCTCTGGCGAATCTGGCGATGCTGACCGGGAACGTTGGGCGCCGGGGAGGCGGCATCTATGCGCTGCAAAGGGATAATAACGGGCAAGGCGCATGCGACATGGGGGCCTTGCCCGATTTCCTGCCTGGATACCAAGGTGTGGAGGATGCCCAGGCCAGGAAGAAATTGGCCGACCGCTGGGGAGTTTGCCTGCCTACCGATGCCGGGCTAACGGCCGTGGAAATGATCGAGCACGCAAAAGAGGGGAAGGTCAAGGGCATGTACATTGTGGGGGAGAATCCGGCCTTGAGTTTTCCACACCTGACCCTCGTCAGGGAGGCCCTGGCAGCCCTCGATTTCCTGGTGGTACAGGATATGTTCCTCAGCGAAACGGCGAAACTGGCAACCGTGGTTCTGCCCGCGGCAAGCTTCGCCGAGAAGGAAGGCACATTCACCAATTTCGAAGGCAGGGTCCAGCAGGTGCGCAAGGCCACCGAACCCCTTGCCGACAGCTTGCCGGACTGGGAGATAATTCTTCGGCTGGCGAACAGCATGGGCCGGCCGATGCCATATTCCTCCCTCCAGCAGGTCATGGACGAGATCGAGGAACTGGTTCCCCTGTACCAGGGCATAGGCTATGCGGACTTGGAGATGAAGGGCCTGTACCCGGCTGAGCTGGATGGCAGTTCCTGGGGAACCAGACGCCTGTACAAAGGCCAGTTCCCGAGCGGGTTCGGCCGCTTTTCCCCGGTCCACTATATCCCGCGGGCAGAGTTGTCAGAGGACGGGTATCCTCTCACCCTGCTGACGGGGACTATCCTGTATCACTCTGGCACTGGCTCCAGAAGCTCAAGGGCCTCGCGGTTAAAGAGATTTCAGCCAGAGGCCTTCGTGGGGATCAGCGAGCCTGATGCCGAGCGTCTCGGAATCAGCCACGGCGACGACGTCAAGGTCATCTCACCCCTGAGCGAGGTTACTGCCGAAGCCAGGATTGTCGACACGGTGGCTGAAGGGATGCTGTTCATGCCCGTGTCCTTCTCGGAGAGCCCGGTCAATGCGCTATTTGACATTGCCCTGGGCCCTCGGTCTAAAACCCCCTCTCTCAAAGCCTGTGCCGTAAGGCTGGAAAGGATTGGGCCTCGTGGATGAGCGGGAGGAAAGAGCCAAGCCTGACCTGGCAAGAATAGGCCAGATCATAGCTCAGCATCGGGATCAGAGGTGGCCCTTGATTCCCGTCCTCCAGGAAATCCAGGAGGAGTTGGGGTATATTCCTCCCGAGGCTATCAAGCCCATAGCCGGAGCTTTCGATCTATTTCCCTCTCAGGTGCAGGGGGTCATCACCTTCTATGAGCAGCTCTACACAGTGCCGCGGGGGAAGAGGATTGTCAGGGTGTGTCGGGGGACAGCCTGTCACGTGCGGGGTGGAAAGACCATACTGAAATTGGTGAAGCGCCGTCTCGATATCGAGGAGGGCCAGACCACCCCCGACTTAGAGTACACCCTGGAGACCGTCGCCTGCATAGGCGTTTGTGCCCTGGCACCGAATATGGTCATTGGCGGACAAACCCACGGTCACCTGAACCCCAAAAGGGTGGCTCAAGTCTTCGGAGACAGGAGTAGTAGTAAGGAGTAGCATGCCAAACCAGCGCACCGTTTTGGTTTGTCAGGAAACGCCGTGTCTCTCCATGGGGTCCGAAGCTGTCTATGAGGCGCTCAAGGCGGAGGTGGCGCGGCAGGGCCTGGGGGGCGCCGAGGTGGACTTCACCGGCTGTCATGGTCACGGTCTTTGCGGGCAGGGTCCCAGCGTAGTCGTGGAACCCGATGGCGTCTTCTATACCCGCGTTCAGGTTGAGGACGCGCCGGAGATTGTAAGCTCCCACCTTCGCCACGGCAAGCCGGTAGAGCGCCTCTTCTACCGTGACCCGGCGACCGGTCGAGCCATAGCCCTCTATTCAGATATAAACTTCTACCAGAAACAGCAGCGCGTCATCCTGCGCAACTGCGGCCACATCAACCCGGAGAAGATCGACGACT
>JAUVWM010000084.1 GCA_030604105.1 Dehalococcoidaceae bacterium | reverse complement strand
TTATGCCCATGCCTATGACTACGGTATAAATAGGCAGGCCACTGCGATGAATGCCATAACTGACTGGATGGGCGACGACGGCTGGCTGAAGAAGCATGCCGCCCAGGTGCGCCGGGTGGTCTATATCTCCGATGTGATACGCGTCAAGAGCCAGATCACCAAGAAGTACATAGATGAGAACGGCGAGCACTGTATCGATATCGAGCAAAGCGTGGAGAATCAGAGGGGGGACAATGTCCTGCCCGTCAAGGCTGCGGTAATCCTCCCCTCGCGGGAGAAGGGGACGTGGCCGGTGGCCACCAGGGTATAACCTTCAAGCATTTAAGGAGAGATATGCGATGGCACAGAAAGAAGAGATCAGGTTGGAAGTTGTCGAGCGCTTGACACGGGAGCGTGTTGAGGAGCATCGGAAACGGCTGGGGATGAAGTTCAACACCACCGGGAGCCAAAGGGGGCTCAATCAGGTAGCCCACTGGGACAATATGTCCGTGTTCGTGGAGAACGTTGGGGACCCCAACCCCCTGTGGCGTGACGAGGAGCATGCCAGGAGCACCCGTTATGGCACTCTGCCGGCACCCCCTGCCTTCTTGCTCAGCGTTTGGCCGGGCGCCGTGATGCACGGCCTTCCCGGGGTGCAGGCGATGTTCGGCGGGGCTGCCTATGAATTCTATAAGCCGGTTCTCGACGGCGACAAGATCACCGTGGAATGTATCTTTGCCGACCTGGTGGAGAAGAGCAGCGCCTTCTCACCACTGTGGCTCATCGAGTATTACGACTCTCTCTATTACAACCAGAGAGGGGAGCTCTTGGCCAAGGTTCGGTCTCATATGCTGAGGTGGGAGCGGAGTGAGATCGACGGGGGGCTGAAGAGGACGGACAAGGCGAAGCAGGCTACCTTGCCCCACCACTGGACCGAGGAGGAGATCCGCCAGATCGAGGACGAGGTGCTGGCCGAGGTCGATAACATACGCGGCGCCACGCCCCGCTACTGGGAGGATGTGAGCGAGGGCGAGACGCTGCCTGACCTGGTAAGGGGCCCCCGTCGGCTTTTCGATGCGGTGGCTGAGGGTGTGGCCATGACTAGATGGCTGTGTGGCCCGGTACTCCTGGCCGAGCTGCAGCGCCACCCGGGCAGGTCCATGCTACACCCCGAGAGCAAGGCTCACGAGGACCTGATGGTGGCGGGCTTTGACTTGATCGCAGCCCAGCATCTTGGCTTCCCGCATTCCCCTGACATCGGCCTGGTCAGGCAGTACCTGGGGATGGAGGCAGTGATTGACTGGATGGGCGACGACGGCTGGCTGAAGAGGTTTTCCTCCCAGCTTCGCCGGCCCGTCTATATCTCCGATGTGATACGCATAAAGGGCAAGGTGACCAGGAAGTACATAGACGAAGACGGCGAGCATTGCGTCGATATCGAGCAGAGCACGATGAATCAGAGGGGGGACGATGTCATGCCGGGCCAGGTTACCGTGGCCCTCTCCTCGCGGGAGAAGGGGACATGGCCGGTGTCCAAGAGGGTCCCGGCCAAGGGGTAGCCTGAGGCAACATCAGGAGGCGGGCGCCAGATGCCCGCTGATTCTCTTATCTGGGCTTGGCCTACCTGCCGGTGAAGACGGGCTGTCTTTTTTCCAGAAAGGCCTTCATGCCCTCTTTTCGATCTTCAGTGTACCACAGCATGACACAGCTCTGGATCTCGTAGTCAAGCCCTGAAGCCAGGTCCACGCTTCGGCTGAGATTCACCGCGGCCTTGGCCCGGTGCAGGGCAAGCTGCGGGCGCGAGGCCAGCTGTTGTGCCAGCTTCCTTGTCTCATCCATGAGCGACTCCGCGGGAACGACGCGATTTACCAGCCCGATGCGAAAGGCCTCAGCGGCATCTATCGGCAGGCCAGTGAGACATATCTCCATGGCCTTGGTGAGGCCAACGACGCGGGGCAGTCGCTGGGTGCCTCCCCCGCCGGGGATGATGCCCAGGTTTATCTCGGGCTGGCCGAACTGCGCCTTATCCGAGGCTATCCTGAGATCGCAGGCCAGAGATAGCTCGGTGCCTCCCCCCAGGGCAAGCCCGTTGACGGCGGCGATAACAGGGCATTGGCATTTTTCGACGGCGAGTATTGCCGCTTGAACTCGCCTCAGGAATCCCATGGCCTCAGGCGGTGTCATGGAGCGCATCTCAGCAATATCGGCGCCAACGAGAAATGCCCTGCCGGCCCCGGTGATGGTAACGACATGAATCTCCGCATCCCCCTGGATCTCATCGAAGACGGCGGCTATCTCCAGGCTCATCTTGGTGCTTAGGGCGTTCAGAACGTCAGGGCGGTTGAGCCTAACCAGGGCCATGTTGTCTTCCTTCTCGTAGATGAGGGTTTCATATGCCATGGTGACCTCCATATAAGTTTTAGCAAAACTGGCTAGGGTCACATGTCGCTGGGCGCTGCGGAAGGCTGCGCACTACCAGGAATAGGTTTTAGCATTCTCCAGGCTACTTGCTCGGCCGGAAATGCTTGATGTCCAGGATGTTGCCGTTGCGCTTCTCGTTGAACACCGCCTCCATGCGCATGCCGATCTTGAGCTCTTCGGGCCGGGCCTCGCCGATGTAGTGGATGAGCCCGCCGTCGGCGCCATCCAGCCTTATGATGCCCACTATCCAGGGTTCCTTGAGCTTGGAGCCGTCGGTGCCGAGGTAGCTCTCTCCAAAGGTCACCAGTTCCCCTTTGGAGCTGACCTCCACCCACTCCTCGACATCGACGAAGCACTCTTCGCAGAAGATGCGGGGCGGCACCAGTACCCGGCCACATTTGGGGCACTTGGTGCCCATTATCCGCTTGTTGTCCCTGATTTCCTGGAAGAAGCGGCTGCCGGCAACGCCCGCTGACCACTCGTAGCTGATCTCTATGGAGCCCTGTAGCTTTATGGGTTGTGACTGATTTTCCATGATGTCCTCCCTAGTCTCTGCCTATGACCATCACGGCATTGTATTGGTACATACCGCCCCAGCCATTGCACACGGCGGTGTTGACATCCTTGGGAACCTGACATCCCCCAGCCTGGCCCTTTATCTGGAGATAGGCCCAGCATAGCCGGGACATACCGGCACCGATGGGATTGCCCTCGCCCAGCAGCCCCCCGGAGGGGTTGACGGGCAGCTTGCCCTCTCTCAGGGAGATGCCCTCGTCTATCATGCGGCCGGCACCACCCTCGGGGCACAGTCCCAGCGCCTCCACATGCTGCATCTCTTTATAGGTAAAGGGGTCGTAAACCTCGGCCACGTCTATCTCTTGGGAGGGGTCTTCGATGTTGGCCATCTCATAGGCCTGCTTGGCGGCGTAATAGGCATAATCCAGCCGGGCCAGGTCGCTGTTGCGGCGGCCCGTGAACCAGCAGGAGTCACCGCCCCGGCCTATCCCTTTTACCCAGATGGGGTCATCGGTTATGTCTCGGGCCACGTCTTCCGAGGCGAAGATAACGGCTCTGGCGCCATCGGTCGTCGGGCTGGTATCCAGGAGCTTCACCGGCCAGGAGATGCAGGGGGAGTTCATCACATCTTCCACGGTGAGCTTCTTGCCCAGCTGGGCGTAGGGGTTATCCAGGGCATTGCCGTGGTTCTTGACCGAGACCTTGGCCATTTGAAGCTCGGTGTTGCCATAGCGCCGGAGATACATTCGCGCCTCCAGGCTGCACTGAATGGCTACGTTGAGGCCGATGGGGCGGACGAAGTACTCGTCGTAAACGGTGTTGAACACATGTTGGGCGTGGGGACGGCACTCCGACATCTTCTCGAAACAGACGCACATCACCACGTCATAGAGGCCCGAGGCAACGTGGAGATAGCCCAGGATGGGGGTGGAGATGGCGGTGCTGCCGCTGGTGCAGTTGCGCATGGTGGGTCTCAACCGGCCTCCAGCCCCGCCTATGGCCACCTTCTCGGCGGCCTGGGTGGCGGTGAAGGCATCAACCGCGCAGCCGAAGACCACGGCGCCTATCGCCTCCCGGGGTAGCTTGGCATTGTCCAGGGCATTCTTGGCCACCCGATATACCATCTCGTCCACCGTCTCCACCTTGCGGCTGGCGAACTTGTCCATGCCGACGCTTACAATAGCTACTCTTCTCGCCATGTCTATCCTCCTTGGCTCACCACTTGCTCAGTACCACTACGCCGCCGGCGCGGTAGGGCAGGCCGCAGCCCTGGGCTACCGCCACCTCGGCACCGGCTATCTGGCAATCTCCGGCCTCGCCTCGTAGCTGGAGGGCGGCCTGGGCCACCCTCATCAGGCCGGCTGTGCCCAGGGGATTGCCCTGTCCCAGAAGCCCGCCCGAGGGGTTCACCGGGATGGAGCCGCCTATCTCGGAGATGCCCTCATCGATGAACCGGCCACCCTCTCCCTCGCCACAGAGCCCCAGGGCTTCACAGTATTGAAGCTCGTTGAAGGCATAATTGTCGTATACCTCCGCCAGGTCGATCTCCCGGGCGGGATGCCTGATGCCGGCCATGGCGTAGGCCTGACGGGCTGCGATGTGGATGAACTTGGTTTTGGCCAGCTCCGACGCTGCCGGATAGCAGGTGTCCGAGCACCAGCCGATACCCCTGATCCAAACCGGGCTATCGCTCAGCTCAGCGGCCAGCTCCTCTGAGGCCAGCACCAAAGTGCAGGCTCCGTCACCCGGCTTCGCCACCTCCAGGGACCTGAGCGGCCAGGACAGCATCTCTGAGTTGAGGACATCGTCCAGGGTGACTTTCCTGGCGTTCTGGGCCAGGGGGTTTCGGGTGGCATTGTTATGGTTCTTGACCGCCACCTTGGCGATGTGGGCCTCGGTGATGCCGTAGCAGTGCATGTAACGCCGGGCCTCCATGGCTGCCAGGCAGTACTCCAGGCCCGCTATGGCGGGCAGGTTGGTGAACACCTGCCGCACGTAGACCGGCTCCAGTGTTGACAGCGTTATGGCCGGATCGGCATCGGGGCGCCGATCTGAGGCCTTCTGAACCGAGGCGACCACCACGATCTGCCCCGGCTTGCTCATCACCTCCATGTACCCGGCAAAGATCGCGTAGATTCCATCCTCGCCGAGCCTCAGGTCGCAGGGCTTCATTACCCCGCCTATGGAGTCCAGGCTATACTGGTTGGATAGAGACCTGCCCTCCAGGAAGTCGTAAGAGGTGGTAAAGGCGCTGTCGATGTCCTCTCGCTGTATACCTGCCTCACTCAGGGCTTGCTTGGTGGCCAGATAGAGCAGCTCCCTGTAGCTGAATCCGTCATCGTTGAAGCCACATTTGGTCTGCCCTATGCCAACAATGGCTACTCGTTTGGGCAAGACTGACACCTCCTTTCTGTAGACGTGAATCGCCACCCAGCTTGCTGTGGGGCGTCTAAGTCGCTCAAATGCGGCTGATTTTCCTCGGGTGCCGCAACTAACGGAAAAGTCCCACCGTTATGCCCGGATTGCCTATAGCTCGATCTCTTTCAAATCTGGGGCAATCTTCAGCGTGGGCTCGGTGAGAGCCTGGATCTCACTGGCTGTCCAGCCCGGGGCAAACTCCTTGAGCACCATTCCCCCTTCACTGACCTCGATGACGGCCAGATCGGTGAAGACCAGCTCCACACACCCTCTGGCGGTGAGGGGATAGGTGCACTCCTTTACGATCTTGGGCTCCCCCGTTTTCATGGTATGCTCCATGGCCACGAACAGCCTCTTGCTGCCTACAGCCAGGTCCATGCCACCACCTATGTTGCCGAAGCCCCTGTCGGGGAACCACCAGTTGGCCAGGTCTCCCCTCTCGGACACCTGTAAGGCCCCGAGCACGGTGATGTCAATATGCCCCCCCCTGATCATGGCGAAAGAATCGGCGTGATGAAAGAAGCAGGCTCCCGGGTTGATCTCAACCGGATGCCCCCCGGCGTCGGTATAGTCCCAGTCTATCCTGTCCTCGTCGAAGATGACCGGGCCAAAACCCAGGACCCCGTGCTCGGCCTGAAAGTAGACCTTCTTGTCCTCAGGGATCAGGTTGGATACGAGGTCGGGTATGCCGATGCCCAGGTTGACTATGGAGCCCTGCGGGATCTCTTTGGCTACTCTCAGGGCAATGGTCTGCCTGTCCAGGCGGGCCTTCAATTTCCTTCCCCTTTCGCTGTCTTTACTATCCGGTCTACATAGACAAAGGGCGTGATAATATGCTCGGGGTCGAGGGCGCCGACTTCCACGATGTCATCGACCTCGACGATGGTAATCGTGGCCGCGGTGGCCATCACCGGATTAAAGGTCCTGGCCGTCCCGCGATAGACCAGATTCCCAGTGGTATCGGCTTGGTGAGCCCGGATCAAAGCGAAGTCCGCCTTTAAGGCCTGCTCCAGAATGTAATCCTCGCCGTCGATAACCCTCTTCTCTTTGTCGCGCTCCACCGAGGTGCCCACGCCGGTGCGGGTATAGAATGCCCCAATGCCGCTGCCCCCGGCCCTTATCCTCTCGGCTAGGGTCCCCTGGGGAACGATCTCCAGCTCGATCTCCCCAGCTTGGTATTGCTCCTTGAAGGGGCTGGTCTGGGCTGGGTAGGGGGGGACGGGGTAGGCGGCGATGACCTTGGTCACCTGCTTGTTGGCGATC
>JAUVWM010000037.1 GCA_030604105.1 Dehalococcoidaceae bacterium | reverse complement strand
CCAGATCGATGGCCTTGGCGGTGGCCGCCTCCTTATCGAAGCCGTGGACCCAGCTACACTGCTCCCTCACGTTGGCTATCTCCAGCAGGTAGGGATTCAGGCCAGCGCCGGCGACGGCTTTGCGGAAAGTATTCTCATGCATCCGGGGTGAGCAACAGGCGATGACCACCCGGCCCAGCCGCTCTTCCACGATAGCGGCGCGGATAGAGGCCTGCCCCGGCTCGCTGCAGCTGAACTTGCTCTCAGCGGCATAGACCACCATAGGCATCCTCTGGGCAGCCTCAAGCACCTGGGGAATATCCACCGTGCCCGCGATATTGGTGCCGCAGTGACACAGGAAAACCCCGATCCTGGCCATATCCCTCCTGCCTAGGCCAATCCCCTGGCCTTCAGCACAGGCAGGGGATCGGTTATATGTCTCTTCAGTAGAAGCTCTCGGGGCTCGAAGCCCAAGGCAAGCCCCAGTAGCTGGGTGAAATACAGCACCGGCAAGCCGATCTCATGTTCGTATTCTCTTCTCATCACCTGTTGATAGCTGTCCAGATTGGAATGACACAGAGGGCAGGCCACCGAAACGCAGTCGGCGCCGGCGGCCTTTGCCTGAGACAGAATGCGGTGGGAAAGCTTTAACTGGATGTCGGCGCGGGGCACGCTGAAGCCGGCGCCACAACATTCCGTCTTAAACCCCCAGGGGACAGCGTGAGCGCCCGTGGCCTCCACCAGCCTATCCATCATCTGGGGGTTCTCCTCGTCATCGAAACCGACGATGTCCCGGGGACGGACCAGGAGGCAGCCATAGTACGAGGCCACCTTCAGGCCTTCAAGGGTTCTCTTTATGGGCAGGGCTTCTCGCTCGCCATCCAGCACCTGGAGCATATGCACCACCGTAGCCTTGTTGCCGAGACCCCTGCCGATGATCCGGCCCACCTGGTCCAGGGTATCCCCGTCGGCCAGCTCGTGGCTGGCCAGTTTCAGGCGGGAGAAGCACATGGCGCAGGCAACGCCCAGGGGCAGGCCCATTTCCTCAGCAGCCTGCAGTGTCCGGGCGGGCAAGGCTATGCCCAATAAACGGCTCTCGGCGTGAGCTGAGGAGGCCCCGCAGCACGCCCAGTCCTTCAGCTCGCGCAGCTCGATGCCCAATTTCTGGCAGACCAAGCGCAGCGAGACATCGTACTCTCTGGCCGTGGAGTGCAGGGTGCAACCGGGGTAATAGGCGTAACTACTGCCGGCTGGCATCAGTGCCCTCTTTTGCCTCTGGGGGAGGCGCTTCTCTTTCCGCCGCCCTCACCCTGGCGAAGATAGCCCTCACCTGGGAGGCACCCTTGGTTCTCTGAGGCAGAAGCGGCAGTTTGCCCCTGGAGAGAAGGTGGGGCAAAAGCCCCAGGTTAGCGAAAGGGTGCCTGCCGCGCAAGTTATATAGCGCTCCCAGCCCCAGCTCATAGATGCGCCCCCAGCGCCGGATGAGGTCGCGAAACAGGCGATGAAACAGGGCCACATCCCTTTCAGCCGGCCGGCTCCTCTCGGCGGCAGCCAGAAGTCGCAGCGATTCCATCACCTCGGCGATGCCTATCTCGGCGGGGCAGCGTGCGGAGCAGGTCTGGCACTGCAAACAGAGCCAGATCGTTGAGCTGGCCAATACCTCGTCCTTCAGTCCCAGCTGGATGGCGCGCATGACCCGGCGCGGCCCCAGGTCCATGGCATAGGCGGAGGGGCAGCCGGCAGTGCACTTGCCGCACTGGTAACAGCGCAGGACTCGCTGCCCGCTTTGGCTTTCTACGAAGACCTGAAGTCCGCTTCGGGGAAAGGGATGAATGGTGCCGGCCGGTGTCAGTTGAGCCATCTTCATTTCACTGGGGCTACGTTTATATTATATCATGCGACCCGGCGCATTTCTACAACCGGCTTGCCAGGACGAGGCCGGCCCTTTCGGAGCCGGGCGTCTTCTGCTAGAATCATGATGGATATGACGGCGGCTCGAAGGTACAGGGGCAAAGATGGCTGCCAGGATACTCATCGGCACCAGCGGGTTTGCATACGACCACTGGCGGGAGAGATTCTACCCCAAGGGGCTGTCCAGGGCAAAATGGCTCCACTTTTACACCGGCCATTTCCCCACGGTGGAGCTCAACGTCAGCTTCTACCGCCTGCCCTCGGAAAGCGCCTTTGTGACCTGGCACCGATCATCGCCCCCTGGCTTCCTGTTCGCCGTCAAGGTGAGCCGGTTCATCACCCATATAAAGAGACTGCGCAGTGCGGAAGAGCCGCTGGAGAGCTTCCTGGGCCGGGCTCGCCTCCTCGATGAAAAGCTGGGGCCCCTCCTCTACCAGCTCCCGCCAAATATGCACCGCAACGACGAGGTGCTGGAGGCCTTCCTCCGCCTTCTGCCCGGCGGACTCAGCCACGTCTTCGAATTCCGCCACCAGTCCTGGCTCGATGAGGAGGTGTTCCACATCCTGAGGCGGCACAATGTTGGCCTCTGCAGCTTCGATATGCCCGGGCTTCCCTGCCCCCTGATAGCCACCGCCGATTTCGCCTACATCCGCTTTCATGGCAGCACCGGGCTTTACCGGAGCTGCTATTCCGATGAGGAGCTGGAGGCATGGGCGGAGAGGATCGCCAGGTTGGCCGAAGCGGTGAGCGCGGTCTACATCTACTTCAACAACGACGCTGAGGCCTTTGCCATCAGGAACGCCGAGACGCTGACCCGCCTGCTGGCGGGCCAGTCCCAGACAGGCGCCAGGACACCATCCGGCCCTCCTTGAAATTCCGCCGGAAATCTACTGCAGTCCGTTCCCGCTCGAGCGCCATCCAGGCTGTTTGCAGCCAGCCCCGGCTATGCTACAATAGGGCCGCATGGAGCTCGACGTATACTTTAAATTCATCCTGGCCCTGGCCCTGGTCCTGATAGCAGCCAGAGTCGGAGGTGAGCTGGCAGAGCGCTATCTCAAGCAACCAGCAGTTTTGGGCGAGTTGGTGGCCGGCATCGCTATCGGTCCCTTCGCCTTAGGCCAGCTCTTCAACGACCCCATAATCCTGAACTTCGCCACCGTTTATGACGCCTTCGGCGTCCACGAGTTCAATGTCATGGAGGTCATCTCCCAGATAGCGGTGGTGGCCCTGTTGTTTGTGGCCGGCCTGGAAACCGATGTCCGGGCTTTCCTGAGGCATGGCAAGACAGGAGGCGCAGTTGCCTTTGGCGGGGTTATTCTGCCCTTCGCCTTCGGCTACCTGATCACCAGGGCGCTCTATCCCGATGCGGGCTCAGCCGGCCGGCTGTTCATGGGGGCGGTGCTGACGGCAACCAGCATCGGGGTCACGGTCAGAATATTGCTGGACATGGGGCGGCTGAACACAGTGGAGGGAACCACCATCCTGGTGGGCGCGGTGGTGGACGACATCATCGGCATCGTTATCCTGTCCGTTGCCATCAAGGTGGCCGAGACCGGCAGCATCGATTACCTGGAGACGGCCCGGATTGCCCTGGTCGGCTTCGCCGTCTGGTTTGGCCTGCTCATGGCCGGAGTCCGCCTGCACAAGTATATATCGCTGCTCCTCGCCCCCTTCAGGAGATCGGGCACCATGCCCATACTGGCCATAAGCCTGGGCTTTCTTCTGGCTTACCTGGTGACCCTGGCTGACCTGCACCCGGTGGTGGGGGCCTATGTGGCGGGGCTGATGTTCGCCGCCACCAGGGAGAGGGAGGAGATTCTGGAAAAGACCAGGCCGATAATGCTTTTCCTGGCCCCCTTCTTCTTCGCCTATCTGGGGATGCAGGTCGATCTGGGACTACTCAAGACGGCGGTGGACATCGCCAGCATCCTCATAATACTGGCCATCGTGGGCAAGATAGTCGGCTGCTACATACCGGCCAGGCTGGTGGGCAAGCTGCGCCACGCCGGGGCCATGATCGTGGGCATCGGCATGGTGCCCCGGGCCGAGGTGGGGCTGATCATCGCCGGCGCCGGTCTCACGGCCGGGGCAATAGATCGAGAGCTCTTCGGGGCGGCGGTGGCGGTGGGCATAGTCACCACCCTGATAACCCCGATCCTGCTCAAGCCCTTCTTCAAGAGGCAGGCCTCAGAGGCGAAAGCGGGAGAGGGCTCCTCATAGATAGCGCTTGACCCTTTCCGCCAGCGACCTGGTCATGCCCGTCACCGCCGCCAGCTCCTCCACAGGCGCCTCTCTTATAGCTCCAATGGAGCCGAACATCCTGATAAGGGCCCGCTTGCGCTTGGGGCCGATGCCGGGCACGCCGTCAAGGGTGGAGAGCAGGGACTGGCGGCGGCGCAGCTTTCGATGATAGCCCAGGGCGAAGCGGTGGGCCTCATCCCGGATCCGCTGCAAAAGGAAGAGCGCCGGGGAGTTACGGGGCAGCAGTATTGGCTCGGCCACCTCAGGCACGAACACCGCCTCGTTTTCCTTAGCCAGGGCGGCGGTGGGCACGAAAGAGACGCCCAGCTCCAGCATCACCTCCAGGGCAGCATTGAGCTGCCCCCGGCCGCCATCGATAAGGACCAGGTCGGGGGTGAGGGACCAGACCTCCGCGCCCGAAGGCGGCTCCTCCCCGCCGTGAGCTGGCGGGTGGCCGCCCCTTCCGAAGCGCCGGCGCAACACCTCCTGAATCATGGCACAGTCGTCGGCCGCAGCCACCGTCTTGATCCTGAACCTGCGGTAGCCCGACCGCTTAGGCTGTCCCTCCTCAAAGACCACCATGCTGCCCGTCGCCGAGCCGCCCAGGACGTTGGAGATGTCATAGCATTCCACCCGCCGTGGGGTGCGGGGCAAGTGGAGCTGCTCCTCCAGCTCGTCCAGAGCAGCGGCAAGGGCATTGGGGGCAGCCAGCTGCTTAAGGCGGAGCTGTTCCAGCCCCTGACGCGCATTCTCCGCCACCATCGCCACCAGCTCCCTCTTCTGGCCGCGCCGCGGCACCCGAAGCTCGACCCTAGCCCCCCGCCGGCCCCGCAGCCACAGGGCAATAACCGCCATATCATCCGCCGGGTGCTGAAGCAGTATCAGCGGCGGTATGGTGGCAGCGGAGCTATAGAACTGCTTGAGGAAGCTGGTCATGACCAGGCTGGGCCCCTCACCCTGAACGCCCTCCAGCATGAAATGCTCCCGTCCCAGGAGCTTACCGTTGCGGATAAAGAAGACCTCGGCGCATGCCTGGTCCCGGGCCTGAGCCAGGGCGATGACGTCCTGATCCCCCATTGTCGGGGAGGCCATCTTCTGGCGCTCCGTCACCTGCTCCACAGCCCTGATCTGATCTCGAAGCAGGGCCGCCCGCTCGAAGTCCAGCTCACGGGCGGCGGCCTCCATCTGGGCGCGCAGCTTTCGAACCACCAGCTCCTGCTTCCCCTGGAGGAAAAGGATGACCTGTCTTATAACCTCGGCATATTCCTCCCGGCTCACCGCGCCGATGCAGGGTCCCAGGCAGCGATGGATGTCATACTCGAGGCAGGGCCGGGGATCGGAGCCGGTGATGGCTCTGGTGCAGGAGCGGAAGGGAAACAGCTTCTTTATCACGCTCAAGGTCTGGCGCACCGACCCGGCGCTGGCAAAGGGGCCGAAGTAGCGGCCGCCATTCCCCTCCAGGCGGCGCGTGATATGCACCCGAGGCCACTCTTCGGCCAGGTCTATCTTGAGGTAGGGGTAGCTCTTATCGTCCTTGAGGCGGACATTGTAGCGGGCGCGGTACCTCTTGATCAGGTTGCACTCCAGGATGAGCGCCTCCTGCTCGGAATCGGTGACAAAGAACTCGAAGTCGCCGATCAGGGCCACCATTCTCCGCAGCTTCGGGGGCAGGGCGGAGGCGGGGCCAAAGTAGGCTCTCAGCCTGTGATACAGGCTGGCTGCCTTGCCCACGTAGAGCACATTGCCTGCCCCGTCCCGGAGCAGATAGACGCCGGGGTTGGCAGGCACCGCCTTCAACTGTTCCTCGAGCTGTCCCGGCTCCATACCAATAATTCTACCATAGGGGAGTGGCAGCGGCAAAAATGGCAAATTCGCCCCATACTGGGACTTTGCCCCGATTTATGTTAAAATAAACCCTGGATCGGGCTAGCAAGCTGGCGAAAAGGAGCTGGCAAATGAAAAAGGATGTCAACAGCTTCCTGAATTACCTTGAGGTGGAAAAGGGCTTCTCCAGGCACACCGTTGTCGCCTACCGAAACGACCTTTATCAGCTGGGCGATTTCATGTCCGCCCACGGCCAGCCTGCCGCGAGCTCCAGCTGGTCGGACGTGAACCATTCCCGGCTGCTGGACTATGTCCTCCACCTCAAGGACAGGGATTATGCGCCGACCACGGTGGCCCGCAAGGTGGCCGCGGCCAGATCATTTTTCCGCTTCCTGGTGGAGGAAGGCAGCTTGAGCAGCGAGCCGACAGAGAACCTGGGCTCGCCAAAGGTGGGCAAGTCATTGCCCCGACCCATCGCGGTTCAGGAAGTCCATAACCTCCTTGCCCAGCCGGCCAAGCTCTCCACCCCCGAGGCGAAAAGGGACAGGGCGATGTTGGAGCTGCTCTACGCCACCGGCATGCGGGTCAGCGAATTGGTATCCCTCAACATGGGTGACATAAATCTGGAAGCAGGCTGGGTGCGCTGCTTTGGCAAGGGCTCCAAGGAGCGGATTGTGCCCATTCACCAGCAAGCGGCCCAGAGCGTGGAGGAGTATGTGGCCCGGTCTCGGCCCCACCTGTTGCGCGACCGAGAGGAGGCTCTATTCCTGAACCGTCGTGGTGAGCGGCTTACCAGGCAAGGCTTCTGGCAGATACTGAAGGGCTATGCCCGGGCAGCCAACTTGAGCTCCGATGTCACGCCTCACACCCTGAGGCACAGCTTTGCCACCCACATGCTCAGCGGTGGGGCTGACCTGAGGTCGGTGCAGGAGCTGCTGGGACATGCCAACATCTCCACCACCCAGGTTTACACCCGGCTCACCAGCGAACACGTGCGCCGTGTCTATGACAAGTCCCACCCCAGGGCGGAGTAGATGAAGCTGGCTGTTGGCAGCGATGAGCGCACCCACCCCACCGGCTTTGCGGTGGAGATATCGGAGCGTAGATACGGGAGGCAACCCCATGCCTAGGAAGTTGGCAAAGGCCAGGGCCAGGCATGCCCAGAGCAAGCGGAAAAGGGCAAAGACAGGGGAGGCGCCGGCGATAGCCCCCGAGCGGCCGGTGGCCCGCAGCTATGAGCCGCCGCCTCAAGCTTCCGCCCAGCCCCGGCCTCCTGTAGCTGCGGGATATCAGCCTGTGATGGCCGAGTGGCGCCGGATCGCGATAATAGCCGGGGCAATGTTCCTTATCCTCATTGTGCTGGCCTTTATATTACGCTAGGCCCATTTTCCCGCAGTGGGAGTGTGTTGGATTTCGAAGCCGCCCGAGCCAGTTTAATCGAGCATCTGCGCCGCGAGATCAGGGACGAGAGGGTGCTCGGGGTTATGGAGCGCATCCCCAGGGAGAGGTTCGTCCCCAGCGAGAGCCGATATCAGGCCTATGAGGACAGGCCGCTGCCCATTGGGGAAGGGCAGACCATATCGCAGCCTTTCATCGTGGCCCTGATGACGCAGGAGATGGAGCTCGTCGCTGGTCAGAGGGTGCTGGAGCTGGGCACCGGCAGCGGATATCAGGTAGCGGTTCTGGCCGAGCTGGCGGGGCATGTGGTCAGCGTAGAGCGCCTGCCAAAACTGGCCCACCGGGCCAGGCAGATTCTGGATGAGCTGGGATATACCAATATCGAGATTCACCTGGCTGAGAAGGCGATGGGCTGGCCTGCCGCTGCCCCCTACGAGGCCATAATGGTCACTGCCGGCGCCCCCAAGATACCCCAGGAACTCCTGGACCAGCTGGCGATGGGCGGGCGGCTGGTGATCCCCGTCGGCTCCAGGTATGAGCAGGAACTGGTCAAGGTCACCAAGCGGCAAGATAGGGACCTGGTTGAGAAGCTGGGGGCATGTCGCTTTGTGCCCCTCATCGGTGACGGCGCCTGGGAGGAGGAATAGGCCAAAGCCCCCTCCATCCGTTTTCTTGCCAATAAACCGCCAACACTGCTATACTACCCCCAGAGACAGATGCCATGAGCTACGAAACCGTCATCGGGCTGGAGGTACACGCCCAGCTCCTGACCAAGAGCAAGATGTTTTGCCGCTGCAGCGCCGATTATGCCAGCGCTCCGCCCAACACCCATGTCTGTCCCGTTTGTCTGGGCATGCCCGGCGTCCTGCCCACCGTAAATCAACAGGCAGTGGAGTATGCCGTGATGACCGCCCTGGCACTGAATTGCACCATCCCCGAGTCTACCAAGTTCGATCGCAAGAACTACCCCTACCCTGACCTGATGAAAGGCTACCAGATCTCGCAATACGATGCCCCCCTGAGCCGCGATGGCTGGATAACCATCGAGGCGGACGGGGCAAGGAGGGTGGGGATCACCCGCGTCCACCTTGAGGAGGACACGGCCAAGCTGCTGCACCGTACCGCCGATGGCAAGCCCTATAGCCTGGTCGATGTCAATCGCGCCGGGGTGCCTCTGATGGAGATCGTGGCCGAGCCCGACCTGCGCTCGCCCGAGGAGGCGCGCCAGTATCTCATAAAGATGCGCAGCATCCTCCAGTACCTGGGGGTATCCACAGGCAACATGGAGGAGGGAAGCTTCAGGTGCGATGCCAATATCAGCATTCGGCCCCAGGGCAGCGCCGACTACCTGTCCAAGGTCGAGGTAAAGAACATGAATAGCTTCAAGGCGGTCCATCGCGCCCTGGCCTATGAAGCGGAGCGGCAGAGGGAGGTGCTGGAAGGGGGGGGCCGGCTTGTCCAGGAGACGCGGGGGTGGGTTGAGGAGAGGGGGGTCACCGTCTCTCAGCGAAGCAAAGAATATGCCCACGACTATCGTTACTTCCCCGAGCCTGACCTCACCCCCCTGGCCCTCAGCCGGGCCTGGGTCGAGGAGCTGAGGTCCAGGCTGCCCGAGCTGCCCGATGCCAAGCGCGAGCGTTTCGTCAACGACTATGGCCTGCCCCTTTTCTCTGCCACTCTCCTCACCGGCTCCAAGGCCGCTGCCGACTACTTCGAGGCCTGCCTCAAGGATGGGGCAGCCGAGCCAAAAAGGGTCAAAGCGGTATTCGACTGGATTTTCGGCGATTTCAGCCGCCTGCTCAACGCCACCGATACCGAGATCGACTCCTCCAAGCTCAGCCCGCAGCATCTGGTCGAGCTGCTGGACCTGGTGGACAGGGGCGCCCTCAGCGGCCCGGCTGCCAAGGCGGTGTTCGAGGAGATGTTCCACACAGGCGGGCGTGCCGCTGACATTGTTGCCCGGCACGACCTGGCCCAGATCAGCGACGCCCTCCAGGTGGGAGAGGTGGTGGACCAGGTGATAGCCAGCAATGGCCAGGCGGTGGCGGATTTCAAAGCCGGTAAGGAGCCAGCCCTGACCTTCCTGGTGGGGCAGGTGATGAGGGCAACCAAAGGGCGCACCAACCCCAAGGTGGCAAATGAGCTGCTGAGGGAGAAACTGGCAGGATAGGAGAACATGTTTAGCTATCTCAATGTGGCCGAGATAATCGTGTCTATAGTTTTGATCATGCTCTTCCTGCTCCAGGTGAGGGGAGGAGGGCTGGGGGGCATCTTCGGCTCGCCTGACACCGTTTTCCGCACCAGGCGAGGTGTCGAGAGAACCTTATTTCGGCTTACCATTCTCCTGCTAGTGCTTTTCATCTCCATATCCATCGTCAGCATCAGGATCGGGCCCTAGCCGGTTGGCAGCCAGGAGATGGACGGCGTAATAACCCTCACCACTGATTTCGGTGCCGGCGATGCCTATGTGGCTGCCATGAAGGGGGTGATCCTGGGCATCAATCCCATGGTCACCCTTGTTGATATCTGCCACAACATAGAGCCCCAAAACATCGCCCAGGCTGCCTTTGTGTTGAGCACCGCCTACCCCTATTTCCCGCCGGGCCCAATACATCTGGTCGTGGTCGACCCCGGGGTGGGCAGCCAGCGCCGGGCGATCCTGCTGAAGACGCCCTCAGCCTACTTTGTTGCCCCCGATAACGGCGCCCTGAGCTATATTATCGAGGCGGGCTGGGCCCAGGGCGCGGGCCGGGAGGCCGGTGGGGTTTCGTCCCAGGCCCGCGAGCGGGAGCTGGGCCCCGGGTTTGAGGCCATTGCCCTGACCAACCCCCGCTTTTGGTGCGCCACGGTCAGCGCCACCTTTCACGGCCGCGATATCTTTGCCCCGGTGGCGGCCCACCTGTCGGCGGGGGTATCTATTCACGAGTTTGGGGAGTTCATCCCCCGTCTCCTCGCCTTCCCCCCGCCCCGGCCCCAGGTGGCGGCCGACGGCACGATAGAGGGGCATGTGCTCCACATCGACAGCTTCGGCAATCTCATCACCGATGTCAGGGCCGAGGACCTGCCTCCCGGGGAGCTGAGCATTGAAGTGAAGCGGCGCCGCATTGCCGGGCTGAGCCCCACCTACGCCCAGGGGGGTGAGCTCCTGGCGCTATTGGGCAGCAGCGGGAACCTGGAGGTAGCTGCCAGGAACAAGAGTGCCGCCAAGCTACTGGCGGCGAAAACAGGGGACAGCGTTACGATAAGAGGTAACCCGTAGCCGGGCCTCGCTGCATAGCTGACCTTATCCCTTATACCTCCACAGCGTGCCCTGGGACGTATCCTCCAGGGCTATTCCCAGCTCGTCGAGGGAGGAGCGTATCCTGTCGGCCAGCGGCCACTGCCGGTCATCCCGAAGCTGGCTGCGAACCGAGATCAGAAGCTCGATGAGCGGATCGGCAGCCAGTGCCAGCTCCCTGCTCT
>JAUVWM010000021.1 GCA_030604105.1 Dehalococcoidaceae bacterium | reverse complement strand
GGTTTGAAGCCGACGACCTGGTGCACCAGCTTGCCCTTGCTGAACAGCAACAGGGTAGGGATGCTTTGAATGCCGTACCTGGTGGCCACTTTGCCGTCATCATCAACATTGACCTTGGCAAAGCTCAGCCTATCGCCATACTCCTCAGCCAGCTCCTCCACCACAGGGGCCACCATTTGGCAGGGACGACACCAGGGCGCCCAAAAGTCCACCAGCACCGGCGTCTCAGACTCAAGCACGATCTGGTCGAAGGTATCCTCATGCACCTCAACCGGTTTGGCCATAGCTTCCTCCTGTTATCGCCTGGGGCATGCCCTGCTCCACCGCTCGCTTGGCCAAGCCCACGGCGTTCTTGATCGCCTTAGCCTGACTGCGGCCATGGGCGATAACGACATTCCCGTTCACCCCCAGGAGCGGGGCGCCACCATACTCGCTATAGTCCAGTCTCCTGGCGAAAGCCCGCAGCGCCGGGTCGAGAAGGAGGCTAACCACCCTGAAGTGGGGGCGGCTGGCCAGGGCCTGCTCCAGCATATCGAAAAAGGCCTCGCTGAATCCCTCGCTGGTCTTGAGCACTATGTTGCCGGTGAAACCGTCGGTCACTATGACATCGGCCACTCCCCGGTGAATATCCTTCCCCTCCACATTGCCCACAAAGTTCAGCTTGCTCTTCTTGAATAGCTGGTGGCTCTCCCGAACCAGGCGGTTGCCCTTGATCTCCTCCTCACCACAGCTAAGCAAACCGACTCGCGGCTGGTGAACGCCCAGAACCTTCTCCATGTAGATGCTGCCTATCTCGGCAAACTGGATCAAGAAGCTTGGCCGGCAATCAGCATTGGCACCGATGTCGAGCACAAGGACAGGATCCGAGGGGGTGGGGAAAATAGCGCCCAGGGCAGGACGCTCGATCCCCTTGATCCTGCCCAGGATAAAGAGGGCGGCGGCTACCATCGCCCCACTGTGGCCGGCGGAGACAAAGGCTGAGACATCGCCACCCTTCAACAGGTTCATGCCCACCACAATGGAGGAGTCCGGCTTGTGGCGGATGGCCTGAGCCGGAGGCTCATGGGGATTTACCACGTCAACGGCATTGACAATGGACAGCTTTGAATTCTCAGGGCGGCACTTCGCCAGTTGCTGCTGGATAATGTCCTCCCTGCCCACCAGAGCGATCTCCACCTTGTATTCCCGGGCAGCTTCAACCGACCCCTTTACCACCTCCAGGGGACCGCGCTCGCCGCCCATAACATCCACTGCTATTCTCATCCTCGCTCCTCAGCCCTTTAGCTAATAGGTGCCCTCTCCCACAGGTCACAGCGACCTCCCCAGCGGGCCAGAATCTGGCCATTCAGGGAGATCTGGGCCACCTCACACAGATTGGGACAGGCCTTGCATTCGAAAGAGGAGGTATGATAGCTGGCCTCGCTCACGCCGAAGCCCTTGAATTCGCTTCCGCGGCCAATGGCGCTCATCTCCTCATGCACCAGAAGCGCCACCCCTATAGCCCCCATCATCTCGTGGCGGGGGGGGACAATGACCTGGGTGCCCAGGCTCTCCTCCAGGGCCTTAACGATGCCCTGATTGAAAGCGACACCCCCCTGAAACACCACCGGAGGCAGGAGCTCCTTGCCCAGACCGACATTGTTGAGGTAGTTGCGCACCAGGGCCTGGCACAGACCATAGAGAATATCCTCAATGCGGTGCCCCACTTGCTGCTTATGAACCATGTCCGACTCAGCAAAGACGGTGCATCTGCCAGCAATACGTACCGCTGTCTGGCTCAGCAGCGCCCTATCGCCGAACTCCTCGATATTCATATCGAGGCGCAATGCCTGATGATCGAGGAAGCTGCCGGTTCCCGCAGCACACACCGTGTTCATGGCGAAGTCGATGACCACGCCATCGCGCATGATGATGAGCTTGCTGTCCTGGCCTCCGATCTCGATAACGGTTTGTACCTCAGGGACATGATGCAATGCGGCCACAGCATGGCTGGTGATCTCGTTCTTAACCAAGTCGGCACCAATGATGACCCCCGCCAAGTAGCGGGCGCTGCCGGTGGTAGCCACACCGCAGATATGGGTACCGGGGGGCAATTGCTGCCTGATATCCCTGAGACCCTGCTGCACCATGGCAAGGGGTTTGCCCTGGGTACGCAAATAGGTGGCGGTGAGCAGCTCATCAGCCTCGTCGAGCACAGCTAATTTAGTGGTCACCGAGCCAACGTCAATGCCCATATAGGCTTTCATCGCCTCTCCCAAAAACCGTGGCAGGGTCTTTCCCCAATTTTAACCGCTTACCGCCCCGTTGACAAGAAGGGGATGGCCCTAACCGTAAAAGAACTCCATCGCCGCCATAACGCCACCGCTGAATAGGGGGACAGTCAAGTTATCATCCAGGGGCAGGGGCAAGAGCTCGACGGCACAGGCTGCTATGGCCCCGGCCACAACCAGCGATGGGAACAGGTCCAAATCCGCTGTGGTCAACACCATGCCGATCACCAAAGAGCAAACCAGAAAGGCAAGGCCGCCCTCCAAGGTCTTGTTGAATATGATCCTTCGGCCAAACCTATCGCCGATCATCCCGGCCAAGGCATCCCCGACAGCTAGGAAAAACACGGCGGCAATGGCAATCCCCTTATCGAACAGCGAAAAGGCCAGCAGCGACGAAATAAGCAGATAACTGCTTCCCGTCAACCGGGAACGCTCCTGCTCCCGGAACAGCATTGAGAAATGAGAGAGCAGCCAGCAGTTTACCCCAGGAAAGACAAACCTGGCCGCCTCCATAGCCAGCCAGCCTCCTGTGGCCACAGAAAGCCCGAGGAGCACCATCCCCCGGGAAAGGAACAAGGCCAGGATGGGGAAAAGGGAGCCACCGCAGAGATGAAATAGCCTCCTCGCCAGCTGAGGAGCAGCTTCCTGTCTCATCCGTTCAGCCACCAAGCTAGCCGACCCAATTCTGGCTGCTTTGTTAGCCGCCTTGGCCACCCTTCTGAATATCATCCCAAGAGCCAGCGCATCAGTCAGGCTGGGCCTGGGCGAATTCTTCCTGGACCTTGGCCATGATCTCAGGCCTGGCCAAGAGGTCAACCACGCTCATGGCCAGGGCCTTGGCCGCATCGAGAAGCCCCCGGTGTCCCGTCTCAGAGGCGGCAGCGGCAGCGAACTCGGGGGAATGGGAAGAGAGCCCAGCCGGGGCAATGGCCACCATGGGATGTATGCTGGGCACCACCGTGCTGACATTGCCCATGTCGGTGCTGCCAAAGCCTCGGTTGGGATCAAGGGGCTCGACCTGGCGCCCCAAAGCCTCCATGTTCTCGGTGAAAACCTGCGCCAAGGCAAGATTGGTGCGCAGGGCAGCGTAGTGAATCTGCCGCCAGCGGTACTCCAGGCGGGCGCCGCTGGCCAGGGATGCCGCCTCGAAGCAGTTTATAACCCTGCGCCCCAACTCATCGAGATAAGCCTCATCCTGAGCCCGGACCAGGAAAGTGCCGGCGCTGTGAGCCGGCACAATATTGGCCGCCTGACCACCATCGGTGATAATGCCATGAATGCGAGCCTTTTCCCGGATATGCTGGCGCAGGGAATTTATCCCGTTAAAAGCCAGGATCATGGCCTCAAGGGCGTTGATGCCCTCCGCCGGGCGGGCGGCGGCATGGGCTTCCTTGCCGAAGAATTCCACTTCCAGATTGGCACAGGCCAGCGTCTGGGTAATAACCGCGTCGCGCGTGGCAGGATGAACCATCATGGCCACATCAACCCCGTCAAAGGCATGCCTTGCTACCATGAGCGCCTTGCCCCCATAGAGTTCCTCAGCCGGGGTGCCTATAACCAAGATACTGCCCCCAAAGCGATCGACCGCAGCCTTGGCCGCCACGCCAGCAGCTGCAGCCGAAGCAGCTATAATATTGTGCCCACAGCCATGCCCCATTTGAGGCAGGGCATCGTATTCAGCCAGAAGGGCGATGGCCGGCCTCCCCGAGCCATAGCTCCCCCTAAAGGCGGTCGCCAGCTGGCAGATGCCCCTCTCCACAGCAAATCCGTTTCCTTCCAGGTACTCAGCGAGCCATGTCGACGCCTTAATCTCCTGAAAGCCCAGTTCAGGGTTGTCATGAATCCTTAGACTAAGGTCGATGAGCTCCTGGCGGCAAGCTTCCAGCCCCTGAATCAGCCTCGCCTTCACCTCTTCCCGATCCAAGCTGCTCCCCTCCAAATTTAGGGCTTATTATAACTCAAAGTTCAAGACGTTTCTAGCCTCAGCTTGTGGGTGGCATTTTGTAGCCGGGGCTGGCACATAAGGTTAAGATTGTGTTATAATATAAAATGGTGCAACAGGATTCTCCATCTCCCCAGCAACAAGAGAATAGCTATACCGCCCAAGACATCCAAGTCCTAGACGGACTTGAGGCTGTGCGTCGCCGCCCCGGCATGTATATCGGCAGCACCGACCAGCGAGGACTGCACCATCTCGTCTGCGAAATCGCGTATAACTGTATCGATGAGGCTATGGCCGGCTGCTGTACCCAGGTGCAGGTAACTATTCGTCAGGATGGGACGGTGGAGGTGGCCGACAACGGACGGGGCATCCCCACCGACATTCATCAAGCCAGCGGCACCTCGGCACTGGAGACGGTTATGACAATCCTGCACGCTGGGGCTAAATTCGGTGGCCGAAGCTACATGGTCTCTGGCGGGCTACATGGTGTGGGCGCCGCGGTGGTAAACGCCCTATCTTCCTGGCTACGGGTTGATGTCAAACGCGAGGGCAGGCTTTATCGTCAGGAATACCAAAAGGGCATTCCTCAAGGCAAGGTGACCGCTATCGGTAAAGCCAGCGACACGGGCACCGTGACCACCTTCCTCGCCGATGCCTCAATCTTCGACAACCTGGACTACGATTTCAATACCCTGGCCCAAACCTTCCGTGAGCTGGCTTACCTCAACAAGGGGCTTGAGATAAGCTTCAAGGACGAAAGGCAAGACCAGGAGATGACCTTCTACTTTGAGGGGGGGATAGCCAGCTTCGCTCGCCACCTCAACAGAGACAGGACGCTAATTCATCCCCGGCCCATCTACGTCTCCAAGATGATCAATAGCACCGACGTAGAGGTTGCTCTCCAGTACAATGATGCTTTCACCGAGTCCATCTTCAGCTTTGCCAACTGCGTCAATACGGTAAACGGAGGCACCCACGTTACCGGCTTTCGCGCCGCCTTGACCCGCGTCCTTAACGACTACGCCCGCAAGAGTAAGCTCCTGAAGGACGACGACTCCAACCTGAGCGGCGACGATGTCCGGGAAGGGCTGACCGCCATCATTAACGTGAAGCTGACCGAGCCCCAGTTCGAAGGGCAGACCAAGACCAAGCTGAGCAATGCCGAGGTGAAAAGCCAGGTGGAATCGGTGGTGGGAGAGGGCCTAAACCTGTACCTGGAGGAGCATCCCAATGAGGCGCGGAAGATCATCGAGAAATGCCTCACCGCCGCCCGAGCCCGAGAGGCGGCGCGCCGGGCCCGTGAACTGATTATCAGGAAGGGCGTGCTGGATACCACCCTGCCCGGCAAGCTAGCCGATTGCTCGGAGAAGGACCCCAGTCGCTCGGAACTATATCTTGTTGAGGGTGACTCCGCGGGCGGCTCGGCTAAACAGGGACGGGACCGCCGCTTTCAAGCCATCCTCCCCTTACGAGGCAAGATCCTCAATGTGGAAAAGGCGCCTATGGACAAGATGCTGGGGCACGAGGAGATTCGCGCCATTATTACCGCCCTGGGCACGGGCATAGACGACTCGTTCGACCTATCGAGGCTCAGATACCACCGGGTGATCATCATGACCGACGCCGATGTCGATGGCTCTCACATCCGCACCCTGCTCCTCACCTTCTTCTTCAGGCACATGGCGGCACTGATCAACCAGGGGCATCTTCTCATTGCTCAGCCCCCCCTGTACCGCGTCCGGAGCAATAAGCGGCAATACTGGGTCTATTCCGAGAAGGAGAAGGAGGGGTTGCTGAAGAGGCTCGCCGAGGGGAAGAAGGCGGAGATTCAGCGCTACAAGGGTCTGGGCGAGATGACCCCGGTGCAGCTATGGGAGACCACCATGAACCCCACCTCCCGGACCATGCTCCAGGTTGGCATCGAGGACGCCGTCAAGGCCAACCGCATTTTCCACACCCTCATGGGCCATGAAGTCGCCCCGCGCAAGGCCTTCATCCAGGCTCACGCCCGGAGCGTCAGGAATCTGGATATCTGAGGTAAAGCCCCTTCTCCCTTATATACCGTTCCACCGCCTGGGGCACAAGATTGTGGATCGATAGCCCATGAGCCACACGATCCCTTATGTCCGTGGAGCTGATATCAAGGGGAGACATGTCAAGCAAGGTGAGCTTCCCCGAGATCCCGGGAGGGATGCCTCCAGCAAGGCCATATCCGGGGGGGCAGAGCCGGGGCGGGGCACAGCCACCAGGCAGCACATCTCCACAATCCGAGCCGCGTCTTTCCACAAGGGCAGCTCGGCTACACAATCCCAGCCCAGGATGAAGAATAGCCTGGCCTCCACCCCCAGCTGCTCCCTGAGGTCAGCGATGGTATCCACGCTGTAGGTGGGGCCGGGGCGGTCGATATCATCGGCTGATAGCTTGAAATAGGGAGTCGGCCCCAGGGCCAGGCGCAGCATCTTCAGGCGGTGGGGGGCAGGGGAAATGCTCCTCGGTTCCTTCAGCCAGGGCTGGCCCGCCGGAACAAAGAGCACCTCGCCCAGCCCCAGCCTTGTCCTGGCCTCCTCGGCTACCTTGAGGTGCCCCGTATGGACAGGGTCGAAGGTGCCGCCGATAACACCTATATCCCTCATTCCCACTCCATTTCCACTTCACCAAAGCGCACCCTATCGCCTGCCTTTACCCCCGCCTTCTTCAGGGCGCGGGTCACACCCAGCCTGGACAGTTGCCTTCTGAGATAGCGCCGCGCCTGGGAGTCGGTCAAATCAGTCATAGATACAATCCGCTCCAGCTTGGGCGCCGACACAGTGAAAATATCGCCCTCCTGATATACGGCGACCGTATCAAACTTCGGTTGGGGACGAAACACCTGCTGGGGAGATTCGTCCACGCCCGTTCCCTCAACCCCCGCGGCCAGGGTGCCCGCCACCGCCGCCATCAGCCGGGAGACGCCTTCCCCGGTGGCCGCCGAGACAAAAAACAGAGGGGTATCGGGGCTCTCCAGCTCCCCGGCGATCTCAGCCATTCGATCCCTCACCTGAGGCAGGTCAATTTTGTTCACCACCAAAAGCTGCGGTTTACGGGCCAGATCGGCTTTGAACAGCGCCAACTCCTCATTGACGCCCCTCATATCAGCAGCAGGAACCTGGGAGCATCCGTCTAGGAGGTGGATGAGCACCCGGGTGCGCTCAATATGACGCAGGAAGTCGTGGCCTAAACCCAGGCCACGGTGAGCCCCTTCAATAAGCCCTGGGATCTCAGCCATAACAAAACTGCGGTACCCAACTTCAACCACTCCCAAGACAGGCTCCTGGGTGGTAAACGGGTAGTCGGCTACCTTCGGCCGGGCTGCCGAGGCACTTGCCAGCAGAGTAGACTTACCCACGCTGGGATAGCCAATAATACCCACCTCAGCGATAAGTTTGAGGTCTAATATCAGTGCTACTTCCTCTCCCGCCTCCCCCCTCTGAGCAAACCGGGGCGCCTGCTGAGTGGCAGTAGTAAAATGGGCATTGCCAAATCCCCCACATCCCCCTCTAGCCACCACCACCGCCTGACCCTGCGTCGAGATATCAGCTATAGGCAACTCACTTCCATCCCTCTCTTTACGAAAAATAAGGGTGCCCACTGGCACCAAAAGCTCCAGATCCTGCCCCCTCTTGCCATGCCTCCGGTTTCTAGCTCCTCTGCCTCCGCCCTCCGCTCTAAACATCCTCTTACCCCAGAACCAGCCCAGCGTGCTCAGCCTCAAATCACCTATTATAACCACATTGCCCCCACGCCCACCATCACCTCCATCAGGCCCGCCGAGGGGCACAAATTTCTCCCGTCTGAAACTTACCATGCCATCGCCACCTTTACCTCCGTTAACCACAGTTTCCACTCTATCCACCATATAATTATCCCCTAATGATTATAAAGGAAAATATGGATTCATCAAACAAGTATTCTATAACACTATGTATAATAAGGCAGTGGGTAGGGTGGGAACTATGGATTAGCCTTGAAGGGCCATGTAAATGGTATTAGGAATGAGGGCCTAGTTGTTAACAGGAGGCGGGACTTTTCCACAAAATACGCCCGGCGCTAAGATCTTTAGATGCTTGCCTGTCACCTGCTTTCCTCGGGGTACAGCATCTCCTTGATATCGTGGAGCTGTGTTTGTAGCTGAGAGTTGCTATTGGCTTCGGTAGCTATTTTCCTATAGCCGTGGAGCACCGTGGAGTGGTCCTTGCCTCCCAGCTCACGTCCTGTTTCGGCCAAAGAGCATTGAGTTTCCTCATGGATGAGGTACATGGCGATGTGGCGTGATAGAGCAGTTCGTTGGTCGCGTTTTCTGCTTCTCAAAGCTGCTGGTGGCAGGCTGAAATAATTGGCCACGGTATCGATTATCAGCGGTGCTGTAATTGAACGACGCCGTGCCTTCTTCCTGATGTCCTGCAGGGCCTGGGCCGCTAACTCTGGTGTCGGTGTGGCTCTGGTCAGCTTGGCGTAGGCTACAATGCGGTTGAGGCAGCCCTCCAGTTCCCTTATGTTCTGGTGAGCCTGCCGGGCAATAAATTCCAGCACCTCGCCTCCCATATCAGCTCCCTGGCGCTCCGCCTTGGCCTGCAAGATGGCAAGACGGGTTTCCAAATCCGGGGGCTGCATGTCGGCGATGAGCCCCCACTCGAAGCGAGACAGGAGCCGGTCCTCCAGCAGAGTCAAGGACTTGGGGTGACGGTCGCTGGTTATGACGATCTGGCAATTGGCATTGTGCAGGGCGTTAAAGGTATGAAAAAAGCCCTCCTGGGTCTGTTCCTTGCCGTTGAGGAAATGGATATCATCCACCAGCAGGATATCTGCAGTTCTATACTTAGCGCGGAAGTCCTCCGTCCTCCCCTCTCGGATGGCGGTTATGAACTCGTTGGTAAACTGCTCCGTAGTGACATAGACTAGCCGGATGTTATTGGCTGAGCTGACGTGGCCAATAGCATGAAGTAGGTGAGTCTTACCTAAGCCCACCCCCCCATAAATGAAGAGAGGATTGTAGACAACCCCCGGGTTTTCAGCCACCCTCAAGGCGGCAGCATGAGCCAGTCGGTTACAGTCTCCCACGACGAAGGAATCGAAGGTATACTTATGATTGAGCCTTATTGGGCTTGCTGGGCCCATTTTGGACTGGGCGCTGGCAAGGCCCCTATCTCCCGTTGCCTGCGGCTGGGATTGGGGGGAGGAGACAGCAAATTTTGCCTCTGGCTGCTTATCGGGGTGGACACGGAACTGGACATCTAGGTCGTGGCCTACAATACCGATGAGGCTTTTCTTGACTAGTGAGTGTAATCGCCTGGCCAACCACTCGGCAACGAACTCGGTGGGCACCCCCACCACAAACTGGCCATTAAGGTAGCTTACGCCGCGAGTATCTTTGAGCCAGGTTTGGTAATTGGCCTTATTAACCTGGATCTGGAGTTCCCCCAGCGCCGCTTCCCAGATGTCTTGGGCCGTTCGCGCCTTCATAATATATAGATTTCTCCTTGGCAGATAAAGAGATGCGAATCGACTCGTTTTCGCAAGTTTCAAAGCTAGTGGTGCGACCAGGGATGGCTTACACTACTAGATCGATAGGGGTTGTCACTGGAGATAGCGCTGAGGCGTTACGCTGGCAAGGATAGCACTTACCCGACCTCAAATCAAGGTTTTTGACACCGCTTTCGGGGCATGCTTCGCCCTGTGTTTCCGTTCTCAGGTCTGTCGGGCTCGCTCTTTCTCACTGGATCGAGTTCTTAGATTCAGGCGGTTGTTGACGGGCGCAAAATTGGACCTCCAGGTCGTCGGTTGTTGGTCATTGGGTTTCATGTTAGAATTTGTTTTTGAGGAGAATTCAGTGCGCCTCATATTTATGGGCACCCCTGAATTTGCTGTCCCTTCCCTTGAGCGGCTGATCCATGAGCAACATCAGGTAGTTGCCGTCTATACCCAGCCCGATAGAGTTGCCGGAAGGGGCCGTCCCCTGGCTTTGTCACCGGTGAAGAAGGTGGCGCTGGCGCGGGGGCTGCCGCTGATGCAGCCGGCCAGGTTGAGCCCTGAGGAAAAGGAGCGTCTGGCCGCACTGCATCCCGATGTCATTGTGGTGGCTGCTTTTGGCCAGATACTGCCCCCAGCGGTTCTCGATATCCCCCCCTTGGGGTGCATTAATGTCCATCCCTCGCTGCTGCCTCGACATCGGGGCCCCTCGCCTGTAGCTGCCGCTATTCTGGCTGGGGATGAGCTCACCGGGGTTACCATTATGCTCATGGAGCGGGGTTTGGACAAGGGCCCTGTCCTGGCTCAGGCGCCGGCTGTCATCTCTCCCCAGGATACTACGGGCTCGCTCACCCTCAAACTGGCTGAAGCCGGTGCCGAATTGCTGGCCGCAACCCTGCCCCGGTGGCAAGGAGGCGAGTTAGTGCCCCAGCCGCAGGATGAGGAAAAAGCCACCTATTCCAAGCTTACTGCCAAGGGGGAGGGCGAGATAGATTGGCATCTGGCAGCCATCTCCATCTGGCAGCGGGTGCGAGCCTTCCAGCCCTGGCCGGGATGCTATACCCGGTGGCGGGGGAAGCTGCTGAAGATTTTGGAAGCGACACCGTTGCCTGGCGAAGGTGGCTTGGTGCCGGGGCGGGTGATAGCTGTGCGTTATGCTGGGGGGGAGCCGGAACCGGGGGAAGCTGTGGTGGGTGTGGAGACGGGGAGGGGGGTTCTGGGTCTCCTTTGGGTTCAACTTGAGGGCCGGCGGGCCATATCCGCCGCCGAGTTTATACGGGGCCAAAGGGACTTCCTGGGGGCCGAGCTACCCAGTCCGCGGTGAAGGGGACAGTGAGCACAAGCTGTCCGGCTCTGTTATCTTCCTTTGAAGATAGGCTCTCTTTTTTCCACCCAGGCCCTGGGCCCCTCTTGGGAGTCCTCGGTATTGGCGGCGATGAGCAGAGCCAACTGGTGGGCCTCGAGGGCGGAGGCCGGGTCGAGGTCAAGGCAGCGATAGATGAGGCGTTTAGCCAGCTGGATGGCTATAGAGGGTCCCTTAGCCAGGCGGGAGGCGAGCTCCAGGGTAGCTGGCATGAGCTCATCGGGGGGAACGACCTTGTTGACGTAGCCGATGCGCAGGGCCTCGTGGGCATTGATGGTATCGCCGGTCCAGATGAGCTCGCAGGCTTTGGGCAGGCCCACGATCCGGGGCAGGAGATAGGCGCCTCCCCCCGCAGGGATGGTTCCCATTCTCACGTAACCCATGCTGAAACGGGCTCGCTCTGAGGCGATCCTGATGTCGCACATGCTGGCGGCGTCCATGCCGCCGCCCACGGCGGGCCCGTTTATGGCCCCGATGTAGGGCTTATCCAGCTCCGAGACGACGTGAAGTAGGCCGCCCAGGTCCGGGCGTATGGGAGTTGGTTTCAACTCCTTAACCAGTACCTCAGCGGTACGCGGTAGCTTCCTGGGATTGCCCCCGGCGCAGAAGGCGCGGCCGGTGCCGGTGACCACTATCACCTTGACCTCATCGTCCTGGTTGGCGTCCCTCAATGCTGCCTGCCATTCCTCCTGCATCCTATCGCTGGAGGCATTCATGGTCTCAGGTCGGTTAAGGGTGATGGTGGCGATGCCGTCTTCTTTAGAGTAGATAATGTCTTGAAATTCCACGTTGGGCTACCCTTTTTGGTTTGAATTATACTACCCGGCGCTATGGAAGTCCACTCATAGCTTTGTCCCCTAACTTGGCCATCCCACTTTAGTTTGACACTCCAGAGCTATGTGAAGTATTATAGGGTTTATAGAATCTGGAGAGATCGCTGTGCCCAAACGCACTTATCAACCGAAGAGGATTCCCAGGAGGCGGGAGCATGGCTTCCGGGCCCGAATGAGCACCCGGGGCGGGCGCGCAGTACTCAGGGCCAGGCGGCTCAAGGGTCGCAAGAGATTGATTGTAGTATAAGGGGGGAGCGGCTGCTCGTTTCTTTTCTCCGGGCGGCATGGTGCCATGGCAAAGGGGGAGCGGCTCACCGGGAAAGCCCAATTTGAGGCAGTCTACACGCAGGGTAGGTCATGGGCCAACGATTTGCTGGCGATGAAAACGCTGCCCAGTGGACTGGGGGCAAATCGATACGGTTTTTCGGTAAGTAAACGGGTGGGGGGGGCGGTGGTGCGTAACCGGGTGAAGCGATTGCTTCGGGAAAGCGTGCGCTTGACCCCAATTCAGGGAGGGTGGGATCTGGTGTTTATCGCCCGCAAGGGAGCGGCAGTTGCTGACTATCATAAACTCAAGGCGGCCGTTGAGGACCTGCTGTCTCAAGCCCGCTTACTGAGCCCTGAGGCTGTGGAGGCGGGGCGGAGATGGGGGGAGTGACATGAAGAGGGTTGCCTTAGGCTTGATTCGGCTTTATCAGTTAACCCTGTCGCGGGTAACCCTGTCTTCTTGTCGCTTTACACCTTCCTGCTCTCAGTATGCCGTTGAGGCGATCGAAAGGTTCGGGCTCCTCCGAGGTGGTTGGCTGGTGGCAGGGCGTCTGGCCCGCTGTAACCCATTCCATCGCGGGGGATTTGACCCTGTGCCTAGATGAACACCGGCCGTCTTGGGCCGTGGTTCCCCATAGAAAGTAGAGCGGTGTAGTTGGCAATAAGTGGCCTTAGACTAGGCAAGGTATTCCTCTTTTTGGCTGTGCTCCTTGTTACGGGGTTGACCCTCTCTGGATGTACTGGCATGGGTCGGGCTGGGGGAGGGTCGGGGGTGGCGTGGGGGAAAGTGGGGGACCAGGGG
>JAUVWM010000029.1 GCA_030604105.1 Dehalococcoidaceae bacterium | reverse complement strand
GCAAGGTAGAGGCCCTGGAGAGCTTCGCTCAGGCTCATCATCAGCCTGTAGCTGACTGGGTGGTGGTGGGGGATAGCATCACCGATTTCAAGATGCTCAGGGCGGTGGATGAGGCCGGGGGGCTGGCCATCGCCTTCAATGCCAACGAGTATGCCCTGCCCTACTCCACTTTGGGGCTGGCCTCTACCGATATCGGCGACTTGTGGCCGGTGCTGGAGGCCTGGGCAGGGGGGCGTCGGGGTGCGGTGGAGAGGTTGGTGGCCGAGAGGGAAAAGGCTGGTGCTGAGGGAGATAGGGGACACTTACACTGGCTGGCCGGGGTCGAAGACATTGCCCGGCCGCTCCAAGTCCATAGGCGGATTCGCCGCCTGGTCAGGGAAGAGGCAGCCAAGCTGGGCTAGTGCCATAAACCGTGGAGCGGGTAGATGCATAGCCTTGATGTGATTGGTCTGGGGGCCCTCAATATTGACCACCTGCATCAGGTGGAGCGAATTTTGCTTGATGGGGAGGCGCCGCTTGAGGGCCACGTATCCGCACCTGGAGGCTCGGCGGCCAACACCATTTATGCCTTGGCCAAGCTTGGAGTGGAGGCCGGCTTCGTGGGGGCTGTGGGCGATGATGAGGTGGGGCGGATGCTCGCCCAGGATCTTGCCAGCGTTGGCGTTGATATCGGGCAGATCAAGGTGAAAAGGGATGTCCCCACCGGCTCAGTGCTCTGCCTCAGCGATAGGCGTGGTCGGCGGGCGCTCTATGCTTCGCCCGGTGCCAACAGCCTACTCGGCAGAGAGGATATAGAGCTGGCCCGTATAAAGGCCAGGATAGTTCATCTCTCCTCCTTCGTCCATCAGGGGCAGTTGGAGCTGGCCATAGACCTGCTCGGAGAGCTGGCCCCCACCAGCAAGGTCAGCTTCGCCCCCGGAGCGCTCTACGCTGCCAGGGGGCTTCAGGCCCTGGCCCCGATATTTAAACGGACGGACATTCTCTTCGTCAACAGGGATGAGCTGAGGCAACTGACGGGCCAGGACTTCTCCCCCGGGGCCCGGAGTTTGCTGGAGCAGGGCTGTCACACCGTCGTCGTCACCATGGGAGGCGGGAAAAAGAGGGGAACAACCCCTGCCTGTTACGTCTTGAGTGGCGAGAAGGCATATCTCGTTGAGCCCCAGCGGGCTGGCACCGAGATGGTGGATGCCACCGGCGCCGGCGATGCCTTTGCCGCCGGCTTTCTCTACGGGCTTATCGAGGGGAAGGGGCCCGAGGAATGTGGCTTTTTGGGGGACATTGTGGCTGGCTTCTCTATGTCCAGGCTGGGCGCCAGAGCGGGACTGCCCACCCAGGCCCAGCTCTCCCAGCGCTACCGAGAGCTCTATGGCAAACCCCTGTGAAGGGCCGCCCCATCGGCCGGGCAAAGTCCCGCGGATCTGCTATGGCTTATCCTTTGCCGGTGGCTTCTCCAGGATTTCGTCCACAATCCCGTATTCCACCGCCTGCTCGGCGCTGAGGTAGAAGTCCCTGTCGGTGTCGTGGGCGATTTTGTCCACCGGATGCCCGGTATGCTTGGCCAGGATATTGCGGATCTTCTCCTGCAACCGCATGATCTCCCGGGCCGCGATCTCCACATCCGCCGCCTGTCCCTGGGCCCCACCGAAGGCCTGATGCATGTGGACGGTGGAGTTGGGCAGGGCATAACGCTTGCCCTTGGCCCCGGCGGCCAGGAGCAAAGTGCCCATGCTGGCTGCCAGGCCAACGCAGATGGTGGAGATATCAGGGCGCACCAGCTGCATGGTATCGTAGATGGCGAGCCCGGCGGAGATGATGCCGCCGGGACAGTGGATATAGAGGCTGATATCCTTGTCCGGGTCCTCTCGCTCCAGGTACAGGAGCTGAGCGACGATGAGGTTTGCCATCTGATCATTGATGGGCATGCCCAGGAAGACGATGCGCTCCTTGAGCAGCAGGGAGTATATGTCGAAGGCGCGCTCCCCCCTGGTACCCGATTCGATTACCATGGGTATTATCCCTTGAGGTAAACCTTCCATTTCCTTCCCCTCCGGTTACTTTATCGCGAGCTGTTGCCACCAGGCTACTGGTCGGGTGGGCTGTCCGTGCCGCTTTCTTCGCTGGCTGCCTCTTCCGGGGTGGGGGCGGCTGCCTCCCCGGCGCCTTCGGGCGTTGAGCTTATCTCGATCAGGCGCTGCACCGTTTTTCGGGTGAGCAGCGCTCTTTCAATCGACTGGCGAGCTGGAGCCGAGGCAAAGAGTCTGCGTAGCTCTTCGCCCTTTTCCCCGGCTCCCCGCACCATAGTCTCAACATCGGCATCTACCTCAGCCGGGCTCACCTCGATTTTCTCCTCTTCAGCCAGCTTGGTCAAAACCAGGGAGTGGGTGACCCGCCGTGTTGCCTCCGGGCGCAATTCCTCTCTGAGCTCGTCGGAGGTCTTGCCCATGTTCCTGAGATATTCCTCCATCCCCTGGCGCCCTCCCCGGAACTGCCCCGCCTGGTCGCTGAGCATGCGGTCGATCTCCTCCTCCACCAGGATAGGTGGGAACTCCAGCCGGGCTTTCTCGACCGCTGCCTCCACCGCCTTCGCCTCCAACTCTTTTCTGGCCCTGGCCTCAGCCCTGGCCTTCAGATCGGCAGCCACCTGCTCTCGCAGCGAGTCCAGAGTATCATAGCCCCGGCCCGTACTCTTGGCAAACTCGTCATCAAGCTCGGGGAGCTTTTTCTCCTTTATCTCCGAGGCGTTAACCTTAAAGCGATATTCTTTGCCAGCAAGCTCCTTTACCTGGTGCTCTGCGGGGAAGGAGAGCGAAAACTCCTTCTCTCGTCCCCTCTCCATTCCGGATAGCTCCTCGGCGAACCCGGGCACCGGCATGGGGAGATTTTGGAGCACCTGATACTCAGTGCCCTTCTCGTTCAGGATCATTTCCCCGTCCAGGCTACCCTCGACATCGATGGTCACCAGGTCCCCAAATTGTACCGGGCGTTCTGCCGGCACCCAGGGGGCCTGCTGATAACGCAGCTGCTCCATGGCCGCTGCCACCTCGTCATCAGCGACGACCACCGTCTCTTGGGACAGCCTTATCTGCCGGTAGTCACCGAGCTCGATGCTGGGACGGATGGCTACAGTGGCCTTGAAGATCACCGGGTCGGTTTGAGTGACCTCGATCTGAGGTTGAGCGATGACCTCGATTCCCTGTTCCTCGATGGCCTGGGCGTAGACTTCGGGCACCAGGTGCTCCAGGGCATCATCGAGGAGTGCCTCTTTACCTATAAAGCGTTCCAGCAGGGCACGGGGCGCCTTCCCCTTGCGAAAGCCGGGAATAGCTGTATTTTTCACCAGACGGCGGTAGGCCAGCTCCAGGGAGCTCTCTACCTCCTCAGGCTCGACCTCGATGTTGAGCACTACCTGACTGTTTTCGATCCGCTCCGTAGATACCTTCACCTTGCCTCCCCATCATTATAGCATGCGGCTGAGCTATCCGTGAAGAATCTGCCCAGCAGCTTATGTAAACTTTATGCTGCCTTCACAGCGCCTGCTTTAGCTTCTCATAGGTTGCCACCAGCGCCTGGGGCAATACATTGGTACCGGCTATTACTGGCATATAGTTCGTGTCCCCCTGCCACCGGGGCACGACATGGGTATGCACATGATCTGCTATTCCGGCTCCAGCCACCCTGCCGATATTCATGCCTATATTGAAGCCGCCTGGAGCCAGGGCTGTCCTCAGCGCCGTTACGCCCCTTGCTATCATCTCGATGTGCTCTTGGGATTCCTCCCGGGTCATCTCCTCTAAGCTGGCCACATGCCGGTAGGGCACAACCATCAAGTGTCCCACATTATAGGGATAGCTGTTCAAGATGATGAAGTTCTTATCCCCTCTATGGAGAATATGATTCTCCTCATCTCTGCTCTCTTTTGGCTTGTCGCAGAGGATACACCCCTCCCCCTTTTCCGACAGGATATACTCTATCCTCCACGGTGCCCAGATATGTTTCATATGCCCCCTATGCCGCTGGCACCCAGGCGTTCTATTCGTCGCGCAGCTTCAAGTGCAGCTCCCGAAGCTGCTCCTCAGATACCGCTGAAGGGGCGTTGGTCAGCAGGTCAACGGCGCTCTGGGTCTTGGGGAAGGGGATCACCTCCCTGATGTTCTCCTCACCTGCCAGCAGCATCACGATCCGGTCGATGCCGGGGGCGATGCCGCCATGGGGTGGGGCGCCATATTCAAAGGCTTCCAGCATGTGCCCGAACCTCTCCTCTATCTCCTCCTCACCGTAGCCCAGCAGGCGAAACACCTTCTCCTGGAGCTGGCGGCTGTGGATCCTGATGCTGCCGCTGGAGAGCTCACAGCCATTGCACACGATATCATAATGCCTGGCCCGCACCCTTTCCGGTGCGGTGTCCAGCAGGGAGATGTCCTCGTCCCTGGGGGCGGTGAAGGGGTGATGCATCGGCTCCCAGCGCCCCTCCCCTTCACTCCATTCCAGCAGGGGGTAGCCGACGATGAAGGCAAAGGCCAGCAGGTTGGGGTCGGCGAGTTGAAGGCGATGCCCCATCTCCAGGCGCAGTTCACCCAGCACCTTATCGACCATGCCGGGCTTGCCAGCCGCGATGAGGAGCAGGTCCCCTGCCCCGGCCCCCAATCTGGCCGCCATCTCCCTCACCTGCTCCAGGGTCAGGAACTTGGCCGCCACCGACTTCACCTCATCCAGGGTCAATTCCTCCAGGCTCCGCCCAGCGTCTCCGCCCAGGGCTATAGTTATCAGACCGGGGGCCCCATAGGTACGGGCCAGTTCAGTCAGCTCATCGAGCTGGCGGCGGGAATAGGTGGCACAGCCGGGGGCGCAGATGCCCTTCACCTTTCCCCCCTCCCCCACAGCCGAGCGGAAAACGGCGAAATCTGAGGCGGCGGCGATATCCGTCAGGTCCCCGATATGGAGGTCAAAGCGCAGGTCGGGCTTATCCGTGCCATAGCGCTCCATCGCCTCATCGTAACTTAGGCGGAGGAAGGGCTTTATCACCCGCATGTGGGGCGCGACCGCTTCCACCAAGGAGGATAAGAGCTCCTCCAGCAGGTTGAGGATGTCCTCCTCGTCGACGAAGCTCATCTCCAGGTCAAGCTGGGTGAACTCGGGCTGACGGTCAGCACGCTGGTCCTCGTCACGGAAGCAGCGGGCTATCTGAAAGTATCTCTCAAAGCCGGCCACCATCAGTAGCTGCTTGAGCTGCTGGGGGGACTGGGGGAGGGCATAGAATTTACCTGAGTGGATGCGACTGGGCACCAGATAGTCTCGGGCCCCCTCTGGAGTGCTCTTGATCAGGATTGGGGTTTCGATCTCGATAAACCCCCTGGCATCGAGGAAATCGCGCATGAATTTTATCACCCGGTGGCGCAGCAGGATATTATCCCTGAGTCGCTCGCGTCGCAGGTCGAGGTAGCGATACTTGAGGCGCAGGCTTTCCTCCACCTCGACATCCTCATTTATGTAGAAGGGCGGGGTTTTCGCCGGGCCCAGTATCTGGGTCCCCTGGGCGATAACCTCCACCTCGCCGGTGGCCAGTTTAGTGTTCTCAGTGCCTGGGGGACGCCGGGCAACCTCGCCGGTGACCTGCACCACGTACTCGGCGCGCATTTGGTTGGCCAGCTCATGACCTTTCCGGGTTACCTCGGGGTTGAACACCACCTGGACCAGGCCGGCACTGTCCCTGAGGTCGATGAAAACCAGCTCCCCGTGATCCCGGCGCCGATGCACCCAGCCGGCGAGGGTTACCGTCTGGCCGATGTCCTTGGGCCTCAGTTCCCCGCAACTATGTGTCTTGAGCACTTGTCCCCTACACCCCGAAAAACTGCCACCAAGATTATAGCCTATAGGGGGTCGCCTTTCAACTTGCCAGGCTTCGAACCTGGGCGCTATATCGCCCGATTGTGCTATAATAGTGGGCATCTATCAGGCGGTGAGGGAAGAATGTCTTATGCCACGGCATTGCGCTGTCGCGAATGCGGGCGCGAGTATCCTCAAGAGCCCATCAACGTCTGTGAGGTCTGCTTTGGCCCGCTGGAGGTAGCCTACGACTACGAATCTATAGCACGGGATTTGAGCCGTGACAAGATAGCTGCTGCCCCCGCAAGCATGTGGCGCTACAAGGAGCTATTGCCGGTAAGCGGCGAGGTGATTGATATCGGCACCGGGTTTACCCCGCTCACTAAGGCCGATAATCTGGGGCGCGAGTTGGGGCTGAGGCAGCTCTACCTCAAAAACGATTGCCTCAATCCTACCTACTCCTTCAAGGATCGTGTGGTCTCGGTAGCTGCCACCAAAGCCAAGGAGTTCGGCTTTAGCGCCATTGCCTGTACCTCCACGGGCAACCTGGCCGGCAGCGTAGCCGCCCATGCAGCTAGGGCGGGCCTCAAGGCCTACATTTTTATCCCGGCTGACCTGGAGCAGGGCAAAATACTGGGTGCGGCCATCTACAACCCCACCTTGATCGCGGTGAATGGCAACTACGATGAGGTCAACCGTCTGTGTAATGAGTTGGCGGATAAGTACCCGTGGGGTTTCGTCAATATCAATATTCGTCCCTACTATGCCGAGGGGTCCAAAACCCTGGGCTATGAGGTGGCTGAGCAATTGGGCTGGCGGGCCCCCGATCATGCCGTGGTCCCGGTGGCTTCGGGCGCTCTCCTGGTCAAGATCTGGAAGGGGCTCAACGAGCTATCGATGCTGGGCCTGATCGGCCCGGTGAGCACCCGAATGCATGCCACTCAGGCTGCCGGCTGCGCCCCGGTGGTGGAGGCTTTCCGGGCAGGCACTCATATTATCCGTCCGGTGAAACCCAACACCATCGCCAAGTCTCTGGCCATTGGCAATCCCGCCGATGGCTACTATGCCCTGAAGACCATCGGGGAGTCGGGTGGTGCCGCCTCGGCTGCCACCGACGCCGAGATTGTGGCCGGAATAAAGCTGCTGGCTGAGAGTGAGGGCATTTTTGCGGAAACCGCGGGCGGCGTGGTGGTCTCTGGATTAAGGCATCTGGTAGCCGAGGGGGCGATCAAGAGGGATGAGCTGGTGGTTGCCTTCATCACCGGCTGCGGCCTTAAGACCTTGGAGGCGGTGGCAGATAGCGTGGTTTCTCCGCCAATTATCCAGCCTACTCTGGCCTCTTTTGAGCAGATGTATGGGGAGCGAGCACTGTAATGGGGACGGCTGGTCGGGAGCGAGGACACTGAGGAGGGCGAGATGGCCAAGCGACGGGTGACGTTTACCTTCCCACCGGAGTTGATCACTGAGCCTGTCATCCATAATCTGGGGCAGCAGTTCAAAGTGGTAACCAATATCCGCCGCGCCGATGTCACTGAGGACCGGGGCTGGGTGGTATTGGAGCTTGACGGAGATGACAGGGATATAGACGAGGGGATCGCCTGGGTCACCTCCAAGGGGGTGCGGGTTGATCCTGTGGGCGGCGATGTTGTAGAGGGCTAGCCCTCTAGGACCTCAAATCGCCGAGCTCCTGTAGCTGCTCTTCCCGTCCACTTGCGCTTCTGGCTCAGCCGCAACTTCTCATCGGTGACCTGATAGTCAGCCAGGAAGCTCCTCTTGAAGGCGGGGAAGGTGCCCTCCAAGATAGAGCGCCTTATCTCCTCCATGAGCCTGGCGATGAAGCGCAGGTTATGAATGGTTGCTAGCCGGTAGGCCAGGAGCTCCTGACACTTGAACAGGTGGTGCAGGTAGGCTGCTGTGAAGGTGCGACAGGTATAGCAATCGCACTCTGGGTCAACGGGCTCGTCTCGCTCTTTGAACTCCGCATTTGTCAGGTTGCGTCTGCCTTGCCGGGTGAAGAGGGCCCCATTGCGGGCCACCCTGGTAGGCAAGGCGCTATCGAAAATATCGATCCCCCTGGCCACCCCTTCCAAGAGGTCATCGGGAGAACCTGCCCCCATGAGGTAGCGTGGCTTATTTGGGGGGAGAAAGGCCACCGTCTCCTCTATCATGGCAGCCATCACCTCCTTCGTCTCGCCCAAGCTCAGACCACCGATGGCGTAACCCGGCAGGTCCAGAGAGGCGAGGAAGGTTGCTGAGTGGCGGCGCAGCTGGGGGAAGGTGCCCCCCTGGACGATGCCATAGAGGGCTTGTTCCCGGCGCTGGTGACTCCTGAGGCACCTCTCCGCCCAACGGTGGGTGCGCTCTGTCGCCTGCCTTACCCTCTCTTTATCTCCGTAGGCCGGGCAGTCGTCGAAAGCCATAATAATATCGCCGCCGAGCTTCTCTTGGAGCTGTGTTGCCAGCTCCGGGGATAGGAAATGCTCGCTGCCATCGATGTGTGACCTGAACAGGACGCCGTCATCGGTGACGCGACACAGCGGCGCCAGGCTGAATACCTGGTAGCCACCGCTATCGGTAAGGATGGGCCCCTCCCAGGCCATAAATCGGTGTAGCCCGCCCAGGTGCTCGATGACCTCTATCCCTGGCCTGAGATACAGGTGATAGGTGTTACCCAGTATAATGTTCACCCCCACCTCTCTCAGCTCCTGGGGGGTCAGGGCCTTGACAGCGCCTTGGCTGCCTACGGGTACGAATACCGGCGTCGGCACCAGGCCGTGAGGGGTGACCAGTTCACCGGCGCGGGCGCTGGTGGTGGGGCAGGATTTCACTGGTTTGAAGCCGCTCATGGCTCACTCCCGTTTTTTTGGCCTACAACCAGAGATCCAGGCACATGGCGAGGAAGATCAGCCCCAGGTAGGGATAGGCCGACAGCTTGTAAACTCGCCAGGCATCCTGGGAGGCTTTGCTTCTCAGCAGACGGGCGGTGGCAAGGAGCATGGCCAGGCCCAGAAGATTCGCCGCGACGAGATAGAGCAGGCCGAGGTGCCCGGCAAAGTATAGGGCGAGGGAGACGGCATAGAGGAAAAGCGATAAGGTTAGCAGCACCTTTATGATATCTTGGATCTCCCAGGTCACGGGGAAGATGCGAAGGCCGGCCTTTAGATAATCGTCTCGATAGGCGATCATGATGCTCCACACGTGAAGGGGAACCCAGACCAGAATCAGAAGAGAAAGGAAGAGCAGGGTCAAATCGGCTCCGGGGTTGATGGCAAACCAACCGATGAGCAGCGGGGCATTGCCCGATATCCCACCCAGCATGTGGGACATGGCCGTCTTTCGCCCCACCACGGCGGCGACGGTGCCACCCAGGCCAGCTACAAAGCTAAGGGGATGCAGGAACCAGGCTAGGGCCAGGGCGACGACAACCAGGCCCGTGGTCAGGGGCAGCACCTTCTGGGCGGGGTTGATGCGCCCGGAGGGCAAGGCCCGCTGTCTCGTCCTTTGCATCCTGGCATCCACTTCGCGGTCGATGTAGTTGGTCAGCCCATTACAGCCGGCACTTCCCAGAGCGATGACCACCAGGGAGAGGAGGAATGGGTTGAGAGCGGGATGTCCTGCTCCGGCGATAACGGCGGCCGCGCCACCGATGAAAATGAGCAGGCTGGTCTCGTGGGGCTTCAGCACCTCGAGGTAGTTCCCGATTGAGCCATATATGCCCGTTGCTGGTTCCCGGGGTGTCGGCAACGCCCGCGGCCTGGCGTATGTATTCGGCAGGAATTTGCCCAGACCTCTTATCAAGCTGTTATAAGCTCCTCGATAACTGTTCTTGCCATCTCCGGCGGCACATCGTGGCGAATGACAGCCTTGCCCAACCCCGCCAAGAGCACCCAGCGCACCGCCTGCCCCCTGACCTTCTTGTCCAGCTCCATGGCCCTCAGTACGGCCTCTACCTCCACATCCGAGCAGGCGGTTGGCAGGCCAAACCTGCGAAGAAGGGCTTGCTGCCGCTCCACAAGCTCCTCAGGTACCAGCCCCAGCCGGTGGCTGATGAGGGCTGCCCCCGTCATGCCGATGGCAATCGCCTCGCCGTGAAGGAAGCGCTGGTAATGAGTGGCTGTCTCCAGCCCGTGAGCGATGGTATGTCCGTAGTTCAGGATGATGCGCCTGCCCCGCTCCTTTTCATCCTCGGTGACGACCTGGGCCTTGATGGCGGCGCTGCGGGCCACTGCCCTGGTGACATCCTCTGGTTCCAGGCCGATAAGCTGCTCGGCGTGTCCTTCCAAGAATTGGGTGAGCTGGGGATCAAGGATCAACCCGTGCTTGATCACCTCGGACCAGCCCGAGATGAACTCCCGCTGGGGCAAGGTAGTCAAAGTCTCGACATCGGCCAGGACGAGGCGGGGCTGGTAAAAAGCGCCGATGATGTTCTTGCCCTGAGGGTGATTGACCGCCACCTTGCCCCCGATGCTGGCATCGACCATGGCCACCAGGCTGGTAGGCACCTGTACCAGGGGCAAACCTCGAAGCATAGTGGCAGCCACAAATCCGGCCAGGTCTCCCACCACACCACCCCCCAAGGCAACGATGACATCGTCCCTTTCCACGCGGTGCTCCGCCAGCCAGTCGTAGACCCTGATTGCGGTTTCAATGGTCTTGCTCGGCTCGCCGGGGGGCAGGGAAAGGGAAGCGACGGCGAAGCCGGCCTCCTTCACCGCCTTTGCTGCACGAGCCCCATAGATCGAGAAGACCGCCTCGTCGCTTATGATATTGGCTCTGCCCCCCAGCCCGGCGCGGCGCATTTTCTTGCCCAGCTCACCGAGCAGGCCCCAGCCAGCGAAAATGGGATAGCTTTCGGTGGCAGTGCGCACTTCACAGACGGCGTCATTCATCTTGGTCATGGCTCCATGATTGCCAGTGCCTGACGATCTCCTGGCTTACCTCTTCCAGGTTCAGCTTATCGGTGTGGACTGTTCGATGGGCGATCGCATAGTGAGGCTGGCGGGATGCCTTCAGGGACTTGATGCGCTCAAGCACCTCCGAGCCAGCAAGCAGGGGGCGAACCACCGGGTTTGAGCTATACTCGGTATCATTGAGCAAGCGCTCATAAACGGTCTCGGGCTTTGCCTCAAGGCAGAGCACCATACCGCTTCTCTTGAGTAGCTCGCGGTTACCGGGGTCGAGGATGGCGCCACCCCCGGTGGCAATCACCACCTCCTCCCGGCCACAGGCCTCCGTCAGTACCTGGCGCTCCAGCTCCCTGAACCTCTCCTCACCGTCCTGGGCGAAGATCTCGGGGATGGCCCTGCCTGCCAGCTTGACCACCTCATCGTCGCTGTCCACGAAGCTCCATCCCAGGCGTGCTGCCACCCCTCTGGCCGCCCTCGATTTGCCGGTGGTGGAGAAGCCTATCAGGATAATATTGCTCCGAGCCGCTCTGCCCATATCAGTCGCCTTATCGCTGTCGCTTCCTGGGCCCTGTAGAGCCGAGGTAACCTTGGTAGTTATGCAGCGTCTCAGCCAGGTGGTCCCCGCCGAACTTTTCCAGCAGGGCATCGGCCAGGACGACGGCCAGCATAGCCTCGCCAATTACGCCGGCGGCAGGGATGACACAGATATCGCTGCGCTCATAATGGGCCTGGGCTGCCTCTCCGGTATGGAGGTCAACCGAGGGCAGGGGCTGGGCCAGGGTGGGGATAGGCTTGACCATAGCGCGTACTACAATGGGCTCACCGTTGCTCATTCCCCCCTCAACCCCGCCAGCGCGGTTGGTGGCATGGCGCCAGGGAGACGCTCTCTCACCGGCTGCCGGCTGGATGACATCGTGGACCTGGGAGCCCTTGAGGGCTGCCAGGGCGAAGCCGGCCCCGATCTCCACCCCCTTGACCGCGTTGATGCTCATAAGCGCCTGGGCGATCCTGCCATCGAGCCTGCGTTCCCAGTGGACATGGCTTCCCAGACCGATGGGCACTCCGCTGGCGATGACCTCGAAAATCCCACCCAGTGTATCCCCGGAGGCCTTTGCCTCCTCAATGGCGGCTATCATGGCTTCCTCAGCCTGGCTGTCACCACAGCGCAGGGGGGAGCTTTCCACCTTGTCCCAATCGATAACCTCGCCTGTCTCGGCCCGATGCCCGCCAATAGCCACGGTGTAGCTGCGAATCTCGATGCCGAATTCCTCAAGCAGCCTTCGGGCTACAGCGCCAGCGGCAACCCTGGCCGCTGTCTCCCGGGCACTGGCTCTCTCAAGCACGGGGCGGACATCATCCAGGCGGTACTTGATGACCCCGGCCAGATCGGCATGTCCCGGGCGCAGCCTGGTCACCGGCTCGATATCCTC